>CAZTCG010000062.1:6698-8217 GCA_964612005.1 uncultured Flavobacteriaceae bacterium
ATACGCGAAAAATTACTTCTATAAAATATATTGATAATGTTTCTCTCAAAAATATAACTAAATGGGAAATCCTTAAATTTTATGGCGATAATGAAAATGAAATTATTTTGAAAGATCTCTCTATTTTGAGAAAAATAACTTTTATAAAAAAAAGAAAAGTGAAGAAGTACATTTACTTTAAAACAAACTTTGATCTGCATTCTTCAGAACATTATAAAAGTTTAGGTAAGAATTTCAACTATGTTAATAATGTTTTAAATGGTGTTATTTCAAGTATAAATTCAGCAGCAGACAGTTCAAGTAGATACTTCCAATCGGACTTTCGTGAAAAATACATGTTTGATATTGTTTGTAAGGAAATTGAAAGAGATACCATTCCTTTTATATCATTAAATGGTCATTTTCATATCACACTTAAACAGCAAAAAAATTGGGTAAATAAAGCCAACTGGATCTCTCTAGCAGCAAAGACAAAAGAAAAGTATAAAAATAAAAACATATGCAGTATTTATATGCTTAACCGAAAAAGTGATTATTCAAGTGATCAATACTTTCCTAATGAAAAGAAACTCATCCTTAACCATACTAGGCCTGATCAAATTTATTTAATTAAAATAGACGACAATAATTCTCCTCTTTTAAATTTGGCAGACAAGTTTACCCACATACTGATCTACTAATTTTCTATGCTTCCACTATTATAATAACTTCATAAAAATTGATATTAAATTATTCGCTTAAAATGCAATTTTTTAATACTATTTTTTTAAATATATAGCTTTCTATAAATAACTTTTTTAATCTAATTTTAATTTTAATGATTAGTTTTATATTTCTTTTTTAAGCACAAATCTTAATACAATTGATAGATGAAAAAACTAATTGAATGTGTACCAAATTTTAGTGAAGGAAGAAATCCTGAAATCATCAAACAAATAACTGATGAAATAGAATCGGTTGAAGGTGTAAAGCTATTGAATGTAGATCCGGGAAAAGCCACAAACCGTACTGTTGTAACTTTTGTAGGTGAACCGGAGCAAGTAGTAATGGCAGCTTTTTTAGCAATTAAAAAAGCAGGTGAATTAATTGACATGAGCAAACATAAAGGCGAGCATCCTAGAATGGGAGCAACGGATGTTTGTCCGTTTATACCAATTGCAAACATTAGCATGGAAGAGACTGCCGAATATGCGAAACAACTTGCTAAAAAAGTGGGTGAAGAACTTTTAATACCTGCTTACTTATACGAAAGTGCACAATCCAATAAAAACAGAAGTAATCTCTCTGTGATAAGAGCAGGTGAATACGAAGGTTTCTTTAAAAAAATAAAATTACCGGAATGGAAACCGGATTTTGGCCCACAGGAATTTGATGCTAAACGTGGGGCAACCGTAATTGGTGCCCGCGATTTTTTAGTAGCATTTAATGTGAATCTCAACACCACATCTACCCGCAGAGCAAATTCAATTGCATTTGATGTGCGTGAGGCAGGAAGGGTGTTGCGCGAAGAAAATCCAAT
>CAZTCG010000063.1:0-8103 GCA_964612005.1 uncultured Flavobacteriaceae bacterium
AGACTATCCAACAAAAGATGATTTCTTCTTTAATGAAGATGAATATTAATTTTTTATTTGTACTACTTTTTTGTAAAATTGCTTAATAATATAGTTTAAATTGTCAAAAAGATTAAACCATGAGTGAAGAAATTGAAAAAAATGAACAAGGCGATCTTTATGCTAAATCTGTTAGAGCTGGCAAAAGAACCTATTTTTTTGATGTGAAATCAACTAAAGGGGGCGATTATTACTTAACCATTACAGAAAGTAAAAAACGTTTTGCTGATGATGGTAAATTCTTTTTCGAAAAGCATAAAATTTTTCTTTACAAAGAAGATTTTGAAAAATTTATGGAAGGATTAAACGAATCAGTTGAATTCATTAAAACAAATTCTCCTGCATTAGAAAACGCAAATACATCATCAGATTCTATTTCTTTTGAAGATTTAGGAAAATAATAAACATTATTTTCTTCATTACTTAAAAGCAACTACATCGTAGTTGCTTTTTTATTTAGTTATTTTTGTAATATGATTCCATTTTCGCCTCCTCGTATTGACGATGAAATAATAAAAGAAGTAACAGCAGCTCTTCAATCAGGATGGATCACTACTGGTCCAAGAACAAAAGAGTTTGAAAAACAATTAACTGTTTATTGTGGTAACAAATCAACACTTTGTTTAAATTCTGCAACCGCAGGGTTAGAAATTATGCTTCGTTGGTTTGGTGTTAAAGAAGGAGATGAAGTTATTTTACCTGCTTATACCTATTCTGCTACTGCTAATGTGGTTATTCATTGTGGTGCAAAGCCGGTTTTTGTTGATGTGAATAAGCACGATTTTAATATTTCGGTAAATGAAATTGAACGCAATATCAATGAACGAACTAAGGTGATTATGCCAGTTGATTTTGCTTGTTTTCCATGCGATTATGAAACTATAAATAAACTTGCGACCAAGTATTCAACTCTTTTTAAACCTAGCTCTGAAAATCAGGAAAAATTAGGAAGGATTTTAATTTTATCCGATGCGGCTCATTCATTTGGTGCTTTATATAGAGGTAAATATACAGGTACGTTAACTGATGTATCCGTTTTTTCTTTTCATGCCGTTAAAAATTTAACTACAGCAGAAGGTGGTGCAGTGGCTCTTAATCTCCCGGCACCTTTTAATAATCAGGAAATTTATCAGCAGTTGTGTATATCAACTTTACATGGTCAAAATAAAGATGCGCTTGCAAAAACTCAAAAAGGTAACTGGCGTTATGATATAGTTGAACCAGGTTATAAATGCAACATGACGGACATTTCAGCAGCTATTGGATTGGTAGAATTAAAACGATACAATAACGATACTTTAAAGCGCAGAAAGGAAATAGCGGATCTTTATCTTAAAGAACTTTCTGGTAATGTATTACTTGAATTACCCGTTTTTCAAACGGCTGAAAAAACATCTTCTTATCATTTATTTCCTGTTAGAATTAAAGGGGCAAAAGAAGAACAACGCGATGAAATTATGCGTTTGATTTTTGATCAAGGTGTTTCAGTTAATGTTCATTTTATTCCGGTACCAGCAATGAGTTACTATAAAAAATTAGGGTACAGTGAAAAACATTATCCTGTTGCTTACGATAATTATTGCAGAGAAATTACATTACCTCTTTATTACAACTTAAGCAATGAAGATGTTGTAAAAGTTTGTACTGCTTTAAATAATGCGTTAAAACAAGTGATGTAATGACGAAACGTTGTTTCGATATTTTTTTATCGTTCATTGGTTTAATAACTCTATCTCCTGTTTTTATATTGCTATCACTTATTATTTTACTCGATTCTAAAGGTGGAGTATTTTATAGGCAAATTAGAGTTGGTAAAAATGGTGTTGATTTTAAATTGTACAAATTTAGATCTATGCGTACTGGTTCAGATGCCAAAGGATTGTTGACGGTTGGTGGTAGAGATAATCGAATAACAAGATCAGGATATTTAATTCGTAAATACAAATTAGACGAATTACCACAGTTAATTAATGTTTTAATTGGTGATATGAGTTTAGTTGGACCTAGACCAGAGGTAAGAAAATATGTGAATTTGTACACTAATGAACAACAAAAAGTACTTTCAGTAAAACCGGGAATAACAGATTATGCGTCAATACAATATTCAAATGAAAACGATCTTTTAGCAAAATCAGCAGATCCGGAAAAAACTTATATCGAAGAAATTATGCCTCATAAATTAGTATTGAATATGCGTTATATAAATGAAATAGGTGTTTTAACTGATATAAAAATAATTTTAAAAACAATCAAAAAAATACTTATCAGATAAGAATGATTATAGCTTATCTTTAACATGAAATTATTAATATGGGTTTAGAACTTTTTTTTACATTTCTTCTTGTTCTCTTAAATGGATTTTTTGTTGCAGCTGAATTTGCTTTGGTTAAAGTAAGAGCATCACAAATTGATATTAAGATTCAAAAAGGCAGCACTAGGGCTAAAACAGCCAAAACATTAATCGATAAACTTGATGCTTATCTTTCTGCCACTCAATTAGGAATAACATTAGCAAGCTTAGCTTTGGGTTGGGTAGGTGAGGATGTTATTTCACATGTAGTTCAGCTATTGTTTTTAAAATTAGGATTTGCTCCTGATTCATTTGCAATACATAGTATTTCAATTCCAATTGCATTTTCAATAATTACTTTTTTTCACATCACTTTAGGAGAACAAATTCCTAAAATGTTTGGAATTAAATTTCCGTTGGAGTTAACGTTAATATTTGCATTACCACTCAAAATATTTTATTTGGTTTTTAGTCCATTCATTTGGTTGTTAAATAAATCGTCTAATCTTTTTCTTCGTATGGTGGGTATTAAAAAACTGAACGAAGAAGATGTTCACACAGAAGAAGAATTACGATTAATTTTAACTGAAAGCGAGGAAGGTGGCGCCATTAAACCAAGTGAAAATGAATTAATTCAAAATGTGTTTGATTTTGATGATCGTTTGGTAAAACAAATCATGGTGAATCAAACAAAAGTTTCTGCTATCGATATTGAAACCAGAAAAGAAGAAGTTATTAAAAAAATTATTGAAGAAGGATATTCGAGACTACCTGTTTACTTGGGCGACATTGATAATGTTATTGGAATAGTTCATTCAAAAGATCTTTTAAAAGCAGTAATTGATAACCGATTTAAGAGTATTAAAGAAATTATGCGACCAGCACACTTTGTTACTGAACGAATGAAAGTAAATGATTTGTTGCGCGATTTTCAGCGAATGCATGTTCAGTTTGCTATTGTAACCAACGAACACGGTGCAACAGCAGGTATTATTACTATGGAAGATATTATTGAAGAGTTAGTTGGTGAAATTCAGGATGAACACGATGAAGAAAAACCGGATATAGAAAAAATTAATGACAATGAATTTTTAATCAAAGCACAAGCTAATATTTCTGATATCAACGCATCCTTACCTGTTGCTTTTCCTGAAAGCACTGAATATGATACGTTAAGTGGCTTTGTTAATCAATTGTTTGGAAGAATACCCGGCGTTAATGAACGTAGAAAAATTGACGGGTATGAATTGCAGATTATGCAACGCAAAAAACAAAAAGTGGAATTGGTAAAATTAAAAGTGCTAACTGATTAGTTAAGATGATTTATCTAAGAACAACTAATTTAGGATTTAAAAAAAATACATTCATACTATTAGTTAGTTTATTATTCTCAATTATCAATTTACATTCACAAACTGACAGTACTTTATTAGAAACTGATTCTTTTCTTACAGAAGAAAACCAACTCCCTGCTGATCCTCCAGATAAAATACATCCTATATCTATTCGCCTTTCATCAGGAGTCCCAAATCCTTTAAGTAGCTCATTATTTAGAAAAAGTATGATTGGCATTTACGAAGTAAATGTTATTACAGCTGCAAGAATTGCTAACTATTGGTACGCCGGAATTGGATTTCACAATTCATTATTATCACTTTCAAATCGAACAAAATTTAATGCGAAAACAAAAATGCAATCTTATGGAGTGTTTTTACGCGTTGGCTATGATTATTATCATTCTCAAAAAATATTTAGCTCTTTTTTTATTCATGCTGGCTACAAAAAAGGTTTTTATACTGGTATTTTAAACTTAGAGCAAAAACCACAAAATCCCAATTTTGAAATGACTTTTGTGCAGCCAGGTTACAGTATTAATTTTTTTTCAGAGGAAAGATTAACTCTTGGTTTTTATTTAGCATTACAACAGATGTTTTGGAAATTTAATCCCGAACAAATTAATCTTACAGAATCAGGCATCGAGATTTCAAAATATAAAAATACTGCTAACTCTGGCTTTTGGATTTTAGGACTTGAGATGTATATTGGAATTGGTAAACAAAAAAAATAGCTTTTTCAAATTAATCGTTGAGCTTTAAAAAGTTTAGTTGAGCAATTTCTCTTCTTAAGTATTTAGTTAATCAAAAGGTTTGTTTATTAAAATAGGTCGGTTAAAATAAAATAGTAATAATTTTTTGTTTTTATGGGTTTAAAATCTAATTTTATAGGCTGAATACATTACACATACCAAATCAAACTATGGACAGGTTAAAAGAAAAATTCAAAGAAAAGTCTTCTTTGCTTTCCGCTGAAATCAAAGATATTATAAAAAATCATGGAGATTTAAAATTAGGAGAAATTACAATTGCTCAAGTATATCAAGGTATGCGTGGCATGGTTGGTATGGTAACCGAAACTTCTAAACTAGATCCTGAAGAAGGAATTAGATTCAGAGGATACACAATTCCTGAATTACGTAAACAATTACCTAAAGCACCTGGCGGAACAGAACCTTTACCGGAAGGGATATTCTACCTAATGATGGTGGGAGAATTGCCTACTCAGGATGATGTTACTTTCATCACAAACGAATGGATGAAAAGAAGCAATGTTCCTAAACATGTATTTGATGTTATTGATAAATTGCCAGTGGATGCACATCCAATGACTCAATTTATTACCGGGATTCTAGCTATGCAAACAGAATCTGTTTTTGCAAAAGCTTATGCAAAAGGAATAAATAAAAAGGATTATTGGGAGTACGTATATGAAGATGCAATGAATATGATTGCTCGTTTACCTCGTGTTGCAGCATACATTTACAGAAGAAAATACAAAAATAATGTTCATATTGAACCAGATCATAAATTAGATTGGGCGGCAAATTTTGCTCATATGCTAGGTTATGAAGAGTTTGATATGAAACGTTTAATGCGTTTATATTTAACAATTCATGTTGATCACGAAGGAGGTAATGTTTCTGCTCATGCAACGCACTTGGTTGGTTCAGCATTGAGTGATCCTTATCTTTCTTTTGCAGCTGGTATGTCAGGGTTGGCAGGTCCTTTACATGGTTTAGCTAATCAGGAAGTATTAGCTTGGATTATGGAATTGAAAGAAAGTTTAGGAGGAGGATTACCAACTAAAGATCAAATTTCAGAATACATTAAAAAAACATTAACTGAAGGAAAAGTTGTGCCAGGATACGGACATGCTGTTTTAAGAAAAACTGATCCACGTTTCTCTGCTCAACAAGATTTTTACAGAACATACATTAAACACGATGACATTTGTGAAATCGTTCAAATGATTTATGAAGTTGCCCCTCCAATTTTAGAGGCAACCGGAAAAATTAAAAATCCATGGCCAAATGTTGATGCACATTCTGGCGCTTTGCTAGTACATTATGGTATGCATGAATACGATTTCTATACTGTATTATTTGGAGTTTCCAGAGCATTAGGAGTTATGGCTAGTTTAATTTGGGATAGAGCTACAAACTCTCCGATTGAACGTCCGGGTTCTGTAACTACAGAATGGATTAAGAAAAAAATAAAAACAGAAACTGCTGCAAAAGCATAATCTCAAAAACCCTGCATTTAGCAGGGTTTTTTGTTTGAAATAAATTGGATAAACTACTGATGGAAATAAAATCTTTTTTTGATTTTATCTCTAATTTTTACGTTCTTTGCTACCCTAAAATTAAAAAAGATGAAAGTTGGAATTCCTTCGGAAATTTTTCCAAATGAGTTGAGAGTTGCAGCCACACCAAAAACGATAAAACGCCTTCAAAAACAAGGTTTTGAAGTGTTTATTCAGCAAGGAGCAGGGGCAAAGGCAAATTTCTCGGATAAAGATTTTGAAGAAGCAGGGGCAAAATTGGTTGCATCAGCTTCAGAAATTTACGGTAATTGCGATATTGTGCTTAAAGTAAAAGAACCTGCAACAGAGGAAATTCCTTTGATGCGTGAAGGTTTGGTGTTGTTAAGCTATTTATGGCCTGCACAAAATCAGGAGCTTATACAAAAGTTAGCCGATAAAAAAGTTAATGCTGTTGCAATGGACGCTATTCCGCGTATTTCCAGAGCACAAAAAATGGATGTGCTTTCATCCATGGCCAACATTGCAGGTTACAGAGCTGTAATTGAAGGCTCTTATCATTTCGGTCGTTTTTTAAACGGACAAATCACAGCTGCAGGTAAAGTTGAACCTGCAAAGGTTTTAGTAATTGGTGCCGGTGTTGCAGGCTTAGCCGCAATTGGTGCAGCCAATTCATTAGGAGCCATTGTTCGCGCTTTTGATACGCGTAAAGAAGTGGCTGAACAAATCCAATCCATGGGTGCTTCTTTCCTTACTGTTGAAATCGACGAAGATGGTGCAACTGCATCGGGTTACTCCAAAGAAATGAGTAAGGAATTCATCGAAGCAGAAATGAAATTGTTCCTAGAACAAGCTAAAGAAGTTGATATCATAATCACTACTGCGCAAATACCTGGTAGACCGGCTCCAAAATTAATTTTAGATTACCATGTTGATGCAATGAAACCAGGTTCGGTGATTGTAGATTTAGCTGCATCAACTGGAGGTAATTGTGTTTATACTAAACCAAATGAAATTTATACTACTCCAAATGGTGTAACCATTGTTGGAAAATTAAATCAATTGCCAAATCAAGCTTCGCAATTGTATGGTAACAACTTATGTCATTTACTTGATGATATGGGTAAAGCTGAGAAATTTAAAATCGACATGAACGATGCAGTGGTTTCCCGTGCGATGGTTACTTACGATGGAAAAATCAATTGGCCTCCGGCTCCACTTCAAGTGAGCCCAACTGCAGGTGGTGGTGCAAAAAAAGTTGCAGCCCCAACTCCGGAAGAAATTAAACAATCTGAAGAAGAAAAGGCAAAAAAAACAGCTATCTCAACAGTAATTAGTTTGGTTGTTGTTGGCGCTTTATTATTATTGGTTGGTGCATTTGCTCCTTCGGCATTTATTCAGCATTTTACAGTGTTTGTATTGGCAGTTTTTGTTGGATGGCAGGTAATTACAAATGTTTCACATTCACTACATACGCCTTTGATGGCTGTTACTAATGCAATTAGTGGAATTATCATTGTAGGTGGATTGTTGCAAACAAAAAATGATTTCTCTAACATAATGACGATTCTAGCTTCTATTGCAATTTTAGTGGCAAGTATCAATATTGTTGGTGGATTTGTAGTTACTCACCGTATGTTGAAAATGTTTAAAAAATAAGATTTTAGTCATGATTGAAATAGCAAAAGAAATACAAACAGCAGCATACTTATTTGCAAGTATCTTGTTTATTTTAAGTTTGAGCGGATTGTCTTCTCAGGAATCTGCAAAACGAGGCGTACATTACGGAATCGTCGGGATGATTGTAGCCATTTTAGCAACTGTTTTAGGAAAAGGAGTTGAAGGGCACACGTATATTATTGCAGCAATTGCAATAGCTTCAGTAATTGGAATTATGGTAGCTCGTAAAGTGGAAATGACTGCCATGCCTCAGTTAGTTGCTATTCTACATAGTTTTGTAGGTTTAGCTGCAGTGTTAGTAGGTTTTGGTTCTTATTTAGATCCTGCCTCACAGGCATTAACTGGCGCTGAGCATTCTATACATTTAGTGGAAGTATTTGTAGGAATTTTTATTGGTGCAATTACTTTCACAGGTTCCATTATTGCATGGGGAAAATTAGATGGTAAAGTTCCATCTAAACCTTGGAGTTTTAACGGACTTCAATTAATGAATTTAG
>CAZTCG010000064.1:0-7330 GCA_964612005.1 uncultured Flavobacteriaceae bacterium
AGCAAATTGCAGACGCATTAAAAGGTATAAAACTTCCGGTATTAATTAAAAATCCGGTGAATGCAGATATTAAATTATGGATAGGCGCAGTAGAACGTATACAAAAAGCAGGTATTGAAAATATCGGATTAATTCATCGTGGATTTACTTCATTTGGCAATACCGAATACCGTAATGCGCCCATGTGGCAAATTCCGATTGAGATGAAACGTCAGCTTCCTAATTATCCAATGATTTGTGATCCATCTCATATATGTGGGAACAGAGAAAACTTACTTAACATCAGTCAAAAAAGTGTTGATTTGGATTATGATGGAATAATGATTGAAACACATTGCAACCCAGATGCTGCACTCACAGATAAAAATCAGCAGATTACTCCGGTGCATTTAACTCAATTGCTTGCCAACCTCGTTAAAAAAACAGCCTACTCTAATGAGGAGTCTTTTTTAATGGAATTGGAAAATTTGCGTGAACAAATTAATCATTTAGGTGAAGAATTAATTACACTTATCTCCAACAGAATGAAAGTAGCAAAACAAATTGGTGATATTAAAAAGAAAAGTAAAATTACCATTTTACAATCCTCACGCTACAATGAGATTTTAGAGAGAGCAATTAAAAAAGGTGAACATTTAGGATTAAGTAAAGAATTCATTTCAAATTATATGGAAAGCATTCATATTGAAAGTATACGCATACAAAATGCTTTAGGCTAAATCATTTGATCTTTAAATTTGATATTAATTATTATTTTCTGATATTCAACTGCACTGACTATATTTGAATATGCTTTATGTAAGTGCAGATACGATTTATCCAATTCATGAACCTCCCATTAAAAATGGCATTATTATTTTAAATGATGATAATGTTATTGAAGATGTTGTAAATAGTGATTTCATATCTGATAAAGGAAAGATCAAACAATATAAGGGATCAATTTGCCCCGGCTTTATAAATACTCATTGCCACACCGAACTTTCACATCTTCATACTCAAATACCTCAGCATACAGGATTGGTTGAGTTTGTTCAGCAAGTTGTAAAATACCGCAATCAATTTTCTAAAAAAGAAATTTTAGAATCTATTGAAATTGCAAATGACACAATGCTTAAAAATGGTATTGTTGCTGTTGGAGATATTTGTAATAATGCGGATAGCATTGATATAAAAATTAAAAGTAAAATTTATTATCATAATTTTATTGAGCTTATAGGCTTCACGCCATCATCTGCAAATGATATTTTTAATAAAGGTAAATCATTATTAAATAAATTTTTAGACAACAATTTAATTGCTTCTTTTTGTGCACATGCACCTTACAGCGTTTCCTCTGAACTAATGCAACTAATTGCACTTCATGAAAAAAATAATTTAAGTTGCATACACAACCAAGAATCTAAGGCTGAGAATGATTTTTTCATAACTGCAAATGGAGATTTTTTATATCTATTTAAGAATTTTGGAATCGATATTTCTCATCATCACGCGTCCGGAAAAAGTTCTCTGGTTTCTACAATTTACAATTTAGAAGGCATTTCTAAAATTGGCTTAGTTCATAACACATTCATTAGTGAAAGTGATATTGATGTAATAAAAAATACAGTTAGTAGCTTTTATTTCTGCACATGCATTAATGCTAATTTATTTATTGAAAACAAATTGCCAGACTTGAATTTATTAGTAAAAGAGAATCAAAAAATATGTATTGGTACAGATAGTTTAGCGAGTAACGATGAACTATCAATTTTAAGTGAACTTAAAACGATACAATCTAATTTTAATTCCTTTGAATTAAACGAACTATTAAAATGGGCTACACTTAATGGTTCAGAATTTTTAGGAATAGAAACCCAATTTGGGAGTTTACAGAAAGGTAAAAAACCCGGGCTAGTCGTTTTTGATGAAACAGAAATGACCGTTCAGCATGTTATTATTTAATTGCACTGAGACAACTTAAAACAAGAACGAACGTTGGCCAAAATCTTCGCAATCAGTATGACCGTTAAAGAATTTTTTGTTTTTCTTAAATTTTAAAGTTCGATCTTTAAATTCTATAGATAAAGTAATTTCATGCGATCCCAATGTATTTGGAGCTAAAGCACTTACTGTAAAATCATAACTATAACCTACCTTCATCAATAAACTATTGGGCAATTCCGACTTAAATCCTGCAAATAAAATAAACGCGTCATTGTCTTTAGCTCCTGTAATTTTTCGTTTTCTATAAAATACTCCTCCGATAAGTGGACGGTGCATAAAGTAAAGCCCTATATTTAAATTACTGAATTGAGCTTCTTTAGCAAAAGGAAAGGCACCTTTTGCAGTTCCAGTTCCCTGACGTTCATATATAATATTTGGTGAAAAAATCCAGGGTGCTTTTTTAGCTCCATTAGTAATTGGTTCAAATGTAGAAGTAAAATGAAAAGTATGTCTTCTGGGTAAAATTTTATTTGCTGCTCCGGTTACTGATTCGTCTGGTTGAGTTAAGTGATAAACAGAATAACCAAATGTATTGCTTATCATTTCATGATGTGTTTTTATCATTCTGAAATCGAACATACACCCAGCGCCAAAATCAGCAAAAGTTCTTACCCTATCCGATTGCCTATCTACATTTGAAGAATAAACATTTCCAAAAACAGGATCTAACTGATCACTAAAAACCAATCGGCTCCAATCTACACGTTTTTGCACAAATGAAATATTGTAACCTGCGCGCATTCTTACAACTTTTTGAATAGCATATTCAAAAGACTGAACTAAGCCTCCGCTAGTGGTTTTTAATTTTCCATCGCCTGCAATATCTTGAGAAAACATTAAGCCTAAACCGCCATTTAAATAATTACTATAAATATCTCCCCAGGCATCATAGGTTTCAAATTTTGATTGTGAAACACCAGGCCATTGTCTTCTAAAATCAAAACCTACTCGTTCATCTCGTGTAATTCCACAAAAAGCGGGATTCATATAAAGTTGATTAAAGAAAAACTGCGAGGATGTAGGGTCCTGAGCTAATGTATAAAAGCTATATAGGAAAAACAGAAGTAAAAATTTAAGTTTCATAGCATTTATTTAACTAATGTTAATGTTCCTGTTTTTTTAAACTTACCATTTGATGATTTAACACCTGACCAACTTTTACCTCCTATAAAAGAGGCTTCAATTTCCCAAACATAAGCGTCCTGCTGACATTGAACACCTTTATATGTTCCGTCCCACCCTTCGGTTGGACTTCCGTTTATATCAAGTTGTTTAGATTCAAAAATCAATAATCCGTAAGAATTAAAAATTTGTAAGTGATATTCTTTTAATGATTTTCCTTTAGGTAAAAACAGCTTAGAATCACCACCTGCAGGATTATTTGGCATTAAGGCATTTGGAACAAATAAACCTTCAAAATAATCAGGCACAACTAGTTTTGTAGCTGTATCTAAACAACCAAATGCATTAGTAATAACTAAAGATGCAAAATAATTATTATAGCCAGGATATTGGTGTAATGGATTTATTTCTTCACTCTCTTCATTGTCTCCAAAATACCAATGATAGCTAACAGCATCTTGAGCATTTTCTGTAAACTGAATGGTACCATTTGGTAAGCCATCGATATAAATTTGCTCAAATGTAAAATCAGATAATGGTTTTGGATAAACCGTTATTATATTATTTCTAGTAACAGAATCAGAACAAAACTGATTACTTGCTTTTAAGAAAACTGAATAATTTCCAACATCTTCATAAACATGTTCCACATTCATATTGGTAGAAGTTGAGCCATCACCAAATTTCCATAAATAAGCAGTTGCAAATTGAGTTAAGTTTTGAAATGTTACCCTTAATGGTTGACAACCAGTATCTGGATCTGCAATAAAATCGATATCAGGTGTTTCTACTGAATAAAATATATCCGTTACCGTATCTTTACAACCATAACTATTACTAGCAATTAGGTGTATTGTATCTTGTTCAAAAGTTAGATAAGTTATTACAGGAGTATTAAGAATTGATGTTACACCATTACCAAAATCCCAGAAATAAGAAGTTGCACCAACTGATGTATTGGTTGTAGTAACCTGAACAGGTACACTACATGTGAAATTACTTGATAATGTAAATCCGGCAGTAGGAACATCATATACGTTTATGGAATAAGTTGTAGAGTCAATACATCCAGATAAATTTTCAGCTTTTAATTTTACAGTATATATTCCTGAATTAACATAAATATTAATAGGTGAAACAGTTGATGTTGTATTACCATCGCCAAAATACCAGGTATAAAAATTAGCATTTTGACTTAAATTTTGAAAATTAATTACAAGCGGCGCACAACCATATGCTGTATCACTATCAATTATTGGAACTGGTAAAGATTTAACATTTATAGCCATTGTATATGTTCCATTACATCCAAATGTAGTTGAAGTTCCTGTAAGAGTTATAGTATATGTTCCAGAATTCTGATAGGTGTGCTGAGGATTAGTAAGAGTTGAAGTAGCTGTTGTATCTCCAAAATTCCAAATGTAATTAACGCAGTTTATTGAGTTATTTGTAAACGAAATAGGGCTTTTTGCACACACATTTGGGGCATTAGGAATAAATGAAACTGTTGGTGGTGGATTTACAGTTATAACCTGTGATATGGTATCAAAACTACAACCATTATTCACATATAAAGAACAGGTATAGGTTCCGGGATTTTGATAAGTATTTGTTGGAGCAGCAATAGAGGAAACATTACCATCACCAAAATTCCAACTAAAGAAACTTCCTCCGGTAGAAAAATTCGCAAAGGCAACAGTCAATGGTGCACAACCTGTAGTAGGGTTTGTGTTAAAAAACGCATTCACAGTATTTGGATGTATTAAAACAGTTCTTTGTATAGTATCGGTTCCACAAGCATTAACTCCAATTAATGTAATAATATACGTTGTATCTCTATCACCGGTAGTAAAAGTATGTGCATTTGGAGAAGCTACATTAGAAATTGGCGAACCATCGCCAAAATCCCAAATATACTGTGTGGCATTTCCAGCAGAATTATTACTAAAAAATATAGGCAATGGTGAACAACCCTCACTTATGTTAGTTCCAAAACTGGCAATAGGTTTGGGCTTCACTAAAATTGTATCCTGTTTAATAGATGTACCACAAAAATTTGTGCTAGTTAGAGTTATAACATAGGTAGTATCATTATTTCCTTGCTGATAAGTATTTGTTGCAGGTATAGTATCTGTTGATGTTGCATTTCCTAAATTCCATGAAAAAGAAATGTCCATACCCGTAGTTTGATTAGTGTAATCAATTGATAAAGGCGCACAACCTTCTTGAGCAGATAAACTGAATGCAGATTGAGGAAAATCAAATATTCTTATTGTACCAAAACTAGAATCAACACAACCGGCTCCGGATGTTGCGATTAATTGTATCTGATATGTTCCAGTATCGCTAAATACATGTTGCGCTTGTTGATCGGTTGATGTATTATTATCTCCAAAATTCCATAAAAATCCTGAAGCATTTTGAGTATTATTATTAAAGCTAATTGAAGTGTTTTCACATCCATTTACAACATTTGTAAATGATACTGTTGGAAGATTATTTACGGTAACACTTGCAACTTGATTTACTACACATCCTGTAATAGTATCAGTTCCTGTTACTGTATAATCTTGTGCTGAAGTTGGACTAACAGTAATTGAATCATTAGTTTCACCGGTATTCCAAGTGTAAATATCTGCGCCGGTTGCCACAAGTGTTGCAGGTTTACCAGAACAAATAGCTGCTGAATTAACATTTAAATTTGGCAAGGATAAAACATTGATATGAATAGTATCTTGAGTTAAACATGAACCACTTCCGAACGAATAGGTTAATACTAAATTTCCAGTTCCAGCATTTACAGGATTAAAGGCAGTACCACTTACACTGATACCCGTCCATGTTCCTCCTGCTGGTGAAAATCCTGATAGTGTTTGAACAGCTGCATTTGCACAAATACTAAAACCAGTTCCGGCATCAGCAACTTGAGGTGAAACAACAGTAACTGTCAAACTATCTGTTTTAGAACAACCCGTTGAAGGATCTTGATAAAAATAGTAAAGATTATACGTTCCGTTTACGGAAGATTGAAATTCACCTGAGGCTGAAACTCCAGTTCCTGTCCAAGTACCACCTGTAGGAGTGAAACCTGTTAAAGTTGTTGGTACCGGCTGACTGCAAGCAATTAAATTTGGGCCTGCATCTACATTTGGCGACTGATTAACAGTAACAGTAGCTATTTCGTCACCAGAACATCCCGATCCCGAATCACTGGCACTTACTGTGTATGATGTTGTAGTGGTTGGACTAACAGTTATTATACTTGATGTTGAACCATTACTCCATAAATAACCTGTTCCTCCACTAACAATTAATTGTACTGAATCTCCTGAACAAATTGAAGGAGAGTTTACAGTTAGAACTGGTGCAGGTATTACCGAATAAGTAACAGCATCAGAAGATGTGCAATTTCCTGCATCAGTAACCGTTAAGGAAAATGTAATATTTTGACTTGCAGGGGTACTAGGATTTTGTTGATTCGATGTAAAACCTACAGGATTACTAGTCCATGAAAAGGAGTATGGAGTAGTCCCTTGAGTTGCACTTCCGTTTAGTTGAATATTTTCACCTTCACATAAAGTTACACCATTACCGGCATCAGCTATAGGTGGGTCTGAAATTACAAAAGTAGTATCCTCATTAGTAGTACCACATTCATTCGTAATTCCTAAAGAAATTGTATGCGTTCCAACTCCTGTGAATAATACACTGTCAGGATTTTGTACAACTGAATTTGCAGGAGTACCACCACTAAATAACCAGGCATAAGTCATTGGATTGTTGCCACAATTTGTATCTGATAAGATTGGTTTTATTTTTATATCTCCACAGGCATTACTTAAACCCGATATACTAAACTTAGGCTTGGTTTTAATTTTTATGGTATCAGCCACGGAAAAGGTATCACAAGAATTTTTTAATCTTAATTTTAATAAATACGTGCCTTGATTATTGAATTTTATGGAAGGTATTTTACTAGTATCAGTTGTTCCCGAAATAAATCGGTAATCATTTGCTGAATCTGGCGAACAAACACCATTTAATCGAGTAACTATCCATTTTCTTTCTACTGGTTTACAAAATGCAGATAAAACCGGTGAATTGTCATTTGGATTTACAGTAAAGGGGGCACAACCTGTTTTTGTAGTTAAATTAGACATTACCGGAGTTGGTGGCGGCTCTATGCATATAACCTGTGTAAAAGTATCATTTCCGCAAGTAT
>CAZTCG010000064.1:7340-8031 GCA_964612005.1 uncultured Flavobacteriaceae bacterium
AATTGAAACAGTATATTGTCCTTGTGTTGTGAAATTTACTCTAAGCGTTCTTGATCCCCAAGTTGCAGGATTATTTGATGGATTAGTGTTACCCAATTGATTTCCTGGACTTATAACATTATTTGTACCTGTTGCCGGACCCCAACCATTAGCAGGAGAAATTCTCCAGTGAAATTTACTAGTTGTATCGCACGTTCCATTTCCATTTACTGCTACTCCGTAATCTGATGTGTTTGTAAACTTTACTTCCTTGTTTATACAAGCAATAGTATCTCCTGAATATTTTGCTTCAGGCTTCATAGAAGTTGTTATTGGACCATACTGTTTTGGTAATTCGCTACAACCATTTTTGGCAACTAGCTGAACATAATAGGAATTTGGGGTAAATGAACTTCCCGATCCAGATCCGGAAGCCCCGCAAGAAGTTGTATCAAACATAAATGAAAAATTAGGATTCGCTAACAAGCTTGCATGAGTAAATACACTTGTTTGAATTGAATCGTAATTACTTGTTAAAATATAAATTGTTGCAGGATCATTATTTTGAAAATCAGATGCAGTAAAATCTAAAAAATCTGGGGTACAAACATTAACAGCCTGAGGTTCGTTTGCGGCAAGATTAAATATTAACCTTGGGTTTGAACCATTATAAATACTGTAGGAAGTAGTATCATTACATCCATTTGATCCA
>CAZTCG010000065.1:0-3965 GCA_964612005.1 uncultured Flavobacteriaceae bacterium
TTCAATTAGTTGATTTGCTAGGCAAAGTACAGCATCAGATTAATTATGAGAATTTAAATTCAGGATTTCATCAATTACATATTAATTTACCTAAAGAAATTAGTGAGGGAATTTATTTTATAAGAATGATTAATAGTAAAGGAAGTAAGACAACAAAAATTATTATAGAATAAAAATTTCATGCAAAAAAAACTAATTCTATTTATATTATCAATTGTTTTTGGTTTTACATTATTTTCTCAAACTCATGGTAAGTGTGCCATATCAGAATTAATTAAAACAAGAGAGCTAAACGATGTTGAATTTTCTGAAAGAAGAAAAGAAACCTCACAACGTTTGGAAAATTTCGCAATAACAAAAAACACTAATTTACAGGTTTACACAATACCCGTTGTTTTTCATATTTTACATTTGGGTGGAAGTGAAAACATCTCCAACGAGCAAGTGTATGATGCAATGAGGCACATGAACGAAGATTTCAGAAAGAGAAATGAAGATACTTCTGCAATTGTTCCTGAGTTTAAAGCCATAGCTGCAGATTGTGAAATTGAATTTAGGTTAGCAACAATAGATCCAGATGGAAATTGTACTAATGGAATTATTAGGCATTTTACCACAAGTACCAATTTTGATGCAAGTTATGCCTACACAGGAACAGGTCCAGGTTTGTGGGATCCACAAAAATACATGAATATTTATGTGTGTAAAACATTAGATTATCCTGGTGCTGCCGCCTACACTTACATCCCCGGTTGGTTAGGTGCAGGTAGTCCCTATGATGCAATAGTTTCTCTACATAGTTATGTTGGTGGAATTGGTACAGCATCTCAAGTTGCTATTCATGTATTATCACATGAGGTTGGTCATTGGTTAGGTTTATCTCATGTTTGGGGCGACACCAATGATCCTGGAGTTGCTTGTGGTGATGATGATGTTTTTGATACACCAATTACAAAGGGTTGGCAAAATTGTATTTTGGGTGGTAGAGTTTGTGATCCGGGTATTTTAGAAAACGTTCAGAATTTTATGGAATATTCGTATTGCGATAATATGTTTACTGAAGGACAAAAACAACGAATGCGTAATGTAATTGAAACAGGCGCCAATTCGGGTAGAGATATTTTAGTAAGTAATCAAAATTTAATTGCAACTGGTGTTTTAAATCCATTAGTATGCGCACCCATTCCTGATTTTAAAACTGTAATTAATGAAACTAATTTTTGTTCGGGTCAATCCATTCAGTTTAAAGACAATACATCAAATGCAAGAGTTACCTCTTGGCAATGGTCTTTCCCTGGTGGAATACCATCTTTTTCAACTGACTCTATGCCTGTAATAAATTACCCAAGTCCTGGAATTTATGCGGTAAGTTATACAGCTTCAAATAGCGCGGGCACTGCTTCCATCAATAAAAACAATTACATTGAAGTGGTAACCAATCAGGCTCAAGTACAAACATTTTATGTAGAGGATTTTGAAAATTTCACTTTCCCTAATTCATTTTGGAGTATTGAAAATAATACTAATGATACTATTAACTGGAAATTAAACAATAACATTGGATTTTCAGGTAATAAATGCATGATGATTTCAAATTTTAATAATGATTCTAGTAAAACAGAAGTGTTATATTCTCCAAGTTTTAATCTAAATACCATAAACAATTTAAGTTCTACCAGTGATCCATTGCGCTTAACGTTTAAACTTGCTTATCAAGGAAGATCAGTTCAGGCAAATGAACGATTGCAGGTTTTTTCATCTAATAATTGCGGTCAAACATGGTCGTTACGTTATTCAAAAACGATGAATAATTTAACTACTGTTGGTTCTTATTCAACTTTACCATTTTTTCCAACTTCTTTGGCTGATTGGAGAACTGAACAAATTAGTATTTCCTCGCTTTTAAATGCCCAGCATATGCTTTTCAAATTTCAATTTACTTCAGATGCTCATGGTTTAACTAATAATATTTACATCGATGACATTAATTTAAGTAGAATGCCAATTGGATTAAAAGCAACTGAAGAATCTACTGAAAACATTATTGTATATCCAAATCCAGTAATTGATAATTCATTAACGATTAACTTTATTTCAGATTTAAAACAATCAATTCAAATTCTGCTTACTGATATGAATGGAAGATTGTTGTTGAAAAAAAATACACAAGTAATAGTTGGAGAAAATGAAATTAAAATAGATGATTTGCAGCAATTATCTTCAGGAGTTTATTTTTTAAAGATTAATTCTGATAAAATTAATTACAATAAAAAAATCGTTGTTCAACGTTAACTGTTATTGTTTTTATGCTAAATGATAGAAGTTGAAAATTTTGTATTCACCTTTATTGACATTTTTCTAAAACAAATCTACCCGGAGCCATTTCAATAATTGGATAATTTTCTGAGCCATATTTAAATTTATTTTCGGTAGTTTCACCTGATTTTAATTTAATTTTTTCAATCCAGTAATTCCACCAACTACCCTTGGTGTATTTCGCTTTTTCTTTCCATTCTTCATATGATTTTTCTAACTTTTCGCTGGTGAAATAACCATATTTGTTTTTTGCAGGAGGATTGATAACACCTAAAACATGTCCCGATTCGCTTAAAATAAATTCTGTAGGTCCGCTTACTAAATCAGTAGTAATGTAACAGGTTTTTGCAGGTGAAATATGATCTTCTTTTGTAGCAATTACAAAAACAGGTGATTCAATATCAGAAATATCAATTTTAGTATTACAAATTTCCAAGGCATTTTTGCGAGATAACTTGTTTTCGAGAATCATATTTTTTAAATAAAAAACAAACATGTTTTCGGGCAAATTAGTATTGTCGTTTGTCCAGTAAATAACATCAAACGCAAAAGGTTCTTTTCCTTTCAGATAATTATTAATTACATAATACCATATTAAATCATTCGGACGAATTAAATTAAATGCAGTTTCCATATCCTTGCCATTTAAAATTCCTCTATGCACTAATTCTCCTCGTTGTAGTTTTCTTACCAATGCAGCATCAATAACATTTCCAATTGGACCAATAAATGAAAAATCAAGCATAGATGCTAAAAAAGTAATGGAGTTAATTAATTCGTTTTTATTCCTTTTTTTGAGTATAGATGCTGTAACACCAATTAATGTTCCTCCTAAACAGTAACCTAATAAATTTAATTTTTCTGATTTACTAATTGATTGTGCTACTTCAATTGCTTTAATTGTTCCTTTCTCTACATAATCATCAAAAGAAAAATATCCCATATCGTGTTGAGGATTTTTCCAGGATACCATAAAAACAGGTATTCCCTGATTAATGAGAAAGGAAACAAATGAATTTTTTTGCTGCAAGTCAAGTATGTAATATTTGTTAATCCATGGAGGTATAATTAATAATGGAATTGACCATTTTTTATTTACGTTTACTTTGTACTGAATTAATTGAATCAATTCGTTTTCAAAAACAATAGCTCCTTCTGTAATTGCTAAATTAATTCCTACCGTAAATGCATTCTCATTTACCTGAGTAATTTTACCTTTTTTTAAGTCGTTTGCTAAGTTTTTCATTCCGCGAATTAAACTTACCCCATTACTTTCAATAAAGGTTTGAATGGCTTCAGGATTTGTAAATAAATAATTGGATGGCGAAAATGCATCAATATACTGCTTGGTATAAAAACAAATTTTTTCTTTATTTATCTCTTCGCTTTTCATGTTTTTAAAAAGCTGATTTATAAACTCATCAAATAATAAATAAGATTGTTTTAAATAATTGAAAAATGGCTTATTATTCCAATCAGGATGTAAAAAACGTTTATCGTTATTTTTCGGCTGTATGATTACATTTTCAGGTTCTGAATTAACATTGAGATAAATTGTAAACCAAAGTTGTTGTTGCTTAATTAAATAATTTTGAAATTCTGCATTAATTTTTTCAAGTATGTTTGGGTTGATAATTATTTTTGAATAA
>CAZTCG010000065.1:3975-5793 GCA_964612005.1 uncultured Flavobacteriaceae bacterium
TGATATCCAGATGAGTTTCTGAAATAATTCATTACTACTCGTTGCTGACTAAGTAGTAAAGACTCGAATAGGCTAGAAATGCTGTTAACAGAATTTGTATAAAAATCAAACATCCTCAAATAGCTATTAATTCAAATAAAATTGAAAATTTAAAAGGTATTCATGGTTTAATTTTGAATCAATACTTTTTTCATTATTACCATTAAAAATTGTCGTTTGATTTAACCACTCATTTACCCAATTTTGTTTTTTTGTTTTTTTAAATGTGTTAGAATTATGATTTTTGACAGTTAGTTTATTATTGTTTTGTTCGTTCATGATTAAAAAAAATAAATTGTTTTAATTATACATTAAGCTGAACATCCTTTAGTTATAATCAAAATTGCCCGATTTTTTTAGGCGTAACAATTTTAAATTTTCTCGAAGGATTAGTTCAAGTTGCTATCTAGATTTTATTTATTGAACAACAACTGGATTAGTTTGTTTTCGTTTTAGTTCAATTGGTGATTGATCTTTATTGGATACAGAATCGTTAGTGTTATTTTGCTGCATCATTTTACTTACATCTTGGATAATAGACTGATACTCGAAAAATAATTTTTCATTTTGTTTTGCCGATTCAGTAATAATATTTTTTTGAGTGTCTGAAAAACATTCATTCATTTTATTTCCAGACTGAATGAAGAAATTAAGCAGTTGATTCCAAATTTCTAATTGTTTTGAAAAATGTTCATTCATTGATTTGTTTAATTCAGTCCAATATCTTTGAGTTTGATTTAATCTTAACTGATAATCGTTAAATGAATTTTTTGAAAATGCCATTAATTCGTTGTTAAATAGCGACATTGATTTTCCAAAATTTAAACCATCACTAGGCCAAGAATAATTATAGAAGTTTTTCATCCAATTCGACCACACATCATTCATGTTAATTGAATTGGAGAAGGGAAATTTAGGCCAGTTTTTGGTGTTATTATTAAATGAAGACATTACATTATTCATGTAATTATTCCAGTAATTTAATTGCTGATTGTAAGATTCAAAAAACGAATTTGTGTTTTTACTCATCATGTTTTCCATGATTTTCCAAGTTTCCTGAAGGTTTTCATTTGTTCGGTTTGTTTCCATTTTTTTAAAGTTTAAAACCAAAATTATTTTATTTCATGCCTTCATTCAATTTAAAACTTCATTATTAAAAATGATTATAGATACAATCTGTAAATTGCAAATTTTAAATTAAAATTATTTTTGAAAAACTTATAGTGAGATTTGAGTAAGAGTGCTCGGATAAATTTTTTAGTTTTCAGTATATTGTAAATCTAAATTATCAAAGTCTTTTATTTCAGATAGTTTGATGTAGGTAGTTTGTGAAATTTTTTTCCAGGTTTCTTTAAATATTTCATCACCACCGATTGCACTATCGTTTGTATTTACCTTTATTTGCTTTTTTTTGCTTAGAAAATTGATACTTGTTACAGCATTTGTAATAGGTCCGTTATAATCATTTTGATCGTACCCAATCAATTCAAAATTCGAATTTTGGTACCTAAACGTATATTCCCAATTTCCATATCTCCCATGCTCATAAACAACATAAATATTTCCTTTTTTAATTTCAATGCTTAATTCAGGAGCGTAATAAACACCACCATCTTCATTTTCGGAAGCGAAACAATTTATGTTTTTTAAAATTAAATCGTAATGATCTTGCTTGTTGAATAAAATAATAATACCTCTTCTGTTCCTGTCAACTAATTCATTGTGTTCGTTTTTTATTATTTTGTCAACTTGTGTAAATGAAAGGGCTAAAATTGAAGC
>CAZTCG010000065.1:5803-8007 GCA_964612005.1 uncultured Flavobacteriaceae bacterium
TTATCAGTTGCTTTTATTATCAAAACACAATCATTGAGTTTGTCTTTATTTAAATCACCTTTAATAGTTTTAAAAAGAGTAAACCCTTTTGGAATAAAAGTTGAAAAATCAGAAGATTGTTTAGTTTGCCCTAAAAGAAAAAAGTATGAATTGAAAACTAAAAACAGTAAGACGCTTTTCATGTTGACAATAAAAAATTGGTTATAAAACTTAAATGCCTAACCAATCTTTAGCTGCAGTTCCTAAAATTTTAATTTTATCAGAATCTGAAAGTGGAGCATTTCTCACAAGTTCGCCAGGAATTGCCTCTCCAAGTGGGAATGGGTAATCAGAGCCTTGCATTACTTTATCTGCACCAACCAAATCAATAACATATTGTAGCATTTTATGGTCGCATACATGTGAATCAACCCAAAACTTTCCTAAATATTCTTTTGGGTTTTTAGCGTTATCAATTGCAACTAAATCAGGCCGACATTCCCAACCATGTTCAATACGACTTATAGTTGGTAAAAATGATCCTCCACCATGTGCAAAACAAACTTTTAGTTTTGGGTATTTTTCAAAAATGCCTCCAAAAATCATGGAGCATACAGCTCTACTGATTTCAGCTGGCATGCCAACTAACCATGGGAGCCAATATTTACTCATGTGTTCCTGTCCCATCATTTGCCAAGGATGAACTAACACTGCTGCACCTAAATTCTCGCATGCGGCAAAAAACTCATCAAACTCAGGTTCATTTAGGTTTTTATTATTAATGTTTGATCCGATTTGAACTCCACGATGCCCGTTTTTCATGCTTCTTTCTAATTCCTGCACAGCAAGTTTACTGTCTTGAAGCGGAATAGTTGAAAGCCCAATAAATTTATTCGGATATTTTGTAGTTATATCTGAAATATGATCGTTTAAAAATTTTGATAATTCTAATGTGTCATTTGCTTTTGCCCAGTAGGAAAACATAACAGGAATGGTACAAATAACCTGCATGTCAATTTGATGCTCTGCCATTTCACCTACTCGAACATCCGGATCCCAACAATTGGCAATGATTTCACGGAAACGTTTTTCGCCTTGCATCATCCATGCTCTTCCTTCGGCATGATGATCGAGACGAATAAATTCACCGTATCCAAATTTGGACGAAAAATCAGGGATTTCTTTTGGGATAATATGTGTGTGTGTATCTATTGTAAACATATTTCAAAAATTAAAATGGGTCTTCTATATCGTGGTTTGGATTTTCTCTTTTAATATCTGTTGAAGGAGCATCCTGTTGTTCATCATCCCATTTTTTAGATGCAATGGTTTTAGTTTGAACATTAGTTAAAAAATCATCTGCAGGAGCAATTCCTGAATTAGAATTGTATTGTGTACTTGTATCTTCTTGGTAATCTAAATCAGCAAATTTTGCATACTGACCAATGAATCTTAAAGGAATATCCTCCAATGAGCCATTTCTATGTTTAGCAATTATCACTTCTGCTCTACCTTTTGTGGAGTTGCCATTCTCATCTTCTGTTAACCCGTAATATTCCGGACGATAAATAAACATTACCATGTCTGCATCTTGCTCAATGGCACCAGATTCACGGAGATCACTTAGTTGTGGACGCTTACTGTTACTTGCACGTTGTTCAACATTACGACTTAACTGCGAAAGTGCTATGATTGGTATATTTAATTCTTTTGCCAAACCTTTTAATGAACGGGAAATATAACTGATTTCTTGTTCACGATTTCCTTTATTATCAGAGCCGGCAGTCATTAATTGCAAATAATCGATGATGATAATTTCAATACCATGATTCTCTTTCAATCGACGTGCTTTTGCTCTTAATTCGAAGATAGAAAGAGCAGGTGTATCATCAATATAAAGTGGTGCTTTGGTAAGTGCTCCAATGCGAGTATTTAATTGTTGCCACTCGTAAGCTTCTAAATTCCCTTTTCTTATTTTATCTTGATTTAATTCTGCTTCACCTGAAATTAAACGATTTACCAATTGTAAGGATGACATCTCTAGTGAAAAAACAGCTGTTGGTTTACTGAACTCAACAGAAGCATTTCTAGCTATAGTTAATACGAAAGCCGTTTTACCCATACCCGGACGAGCGGCTAAAATAACCAAATCGCTTCGTTGCCATCCGGAGGTAACTCTATCTAAAGCTGTGAAACCACTTGGAACACCTGTTACACCTGAGGTT
>CAZTCG010000066.1:0-1416 GCA_964612005.1 uncultured Flavobacteriaceae bacterium
AATTAAGTATTTTAAATACGGTTTTGGAAAAGGATATTCTATTGCATTATCCATACCATTCTTTTGATAAAATAATTGCCTTATTGCGTGAAGCTGCACTTGAACCAAGTGTTGAGTCAATTAAAATCACATTGTACAGAGTTGCCGATTCATCCAAAATTGCCAATGCATTAATCAATGCAATTAAAAACGGTAAACAAGTTACTGTTGTGGTTGAATTGCAGGCACGTTTTGATGAAGAGAATAACATTTACTGGGCAAATAAATTAACCGAAGAAGGAGCTAGAGTAATTTACGGTGTACCTCGATTAAAAGTGCACAGTAAGTTATTTTTAATAACCATGCGCAAAAAAGGAAAGGAAGTAAAACTTGCGCATATTGGTACTGGAAATTTTAACGAAAGTTCAGCAAAAATTTATACTGATTTTTCTCTATTAACTGCTGATAAACGCATTACAGATGAGGTTGAACAAGTGTTTACTTTCTTTAATGATAACTTTAGAATAGGCACTTTTAAATACCTCATGGTTTCACCATTTAATATGCGCAAATCAATTGTTGGTTTAATTAATCGCGAAATTTCAAATGCAAATGAGGGTAGACCAGCAAGTATTATTATCAAAGTAAACAATCTTGTGGATATTGATATCGTTAAAAAATTATACGAAGCTTCACAGGCAGGAGTAAACATAAATTTGATTGTTAGAGGTTCTTGCTCTTTAGTTTGCGGTGTTCCTGGCTTTAGTGAAAACATTAAAGGAATTAGCATCGTAGATAAATATTTGGAGCATGCTCGTATTTTTGTTTTCCATAATAATGGAAACGAACGATATTTTATTTCATCGGCAGACTGGATGACGCGAAACCTCGATCAGCGTTGTGAAGTAGCAGTTCCAATATTTGATAAGGAAATCCAAAAACAATTAAAAGACATATTAAATATTCAGTTAAGCAGTAATGTTAAAACTCGAATATTAGATAAAACTTTATCCAATCAATACGTTCAGTTACCTCTTCGAACTAAAAAAGTAAGGGCGCAGGAAGAGGTTTATAATTATGTATTTAATGAGAAACAAACATATTTAAAACAAAACAAATTGATATGATTTTTGCTGCTATTGATATAGGGTCAAACGCTGTTCGCCTTTTGTTTAGTCATGTTCACGAACAAAAAGGAAAAGTAATTTTTAAAAAAGGAGAATTGATTCGTTTACCCATCCGATTAGGAGATGATGCTTTTGTTCGAGAAGAAATCTCAAAAGAAAAAGTTGAAAAATTGGTAACCGCAATGAAAGGATTTTCTGAAATTATTAAAGTGTTTGATGTGAAAGGGTTTAAAGCATGTGCCACATCAGCTATGCGAGATGCAAAAAACGGCAAGGAAATTATTCAACGCATAAAATCAGAGTCCGGAAT
>CAZTCG010000066.1:1462-5289 GCA_964612005.1 uncultured Flavobacteriaceae bacterium
CAACAATTTTTTCTAATCACGTAGAGGAAATGCTTGATCCAAAACAAGCCTACCTGTATATTGATGTTGGTGGAGGAAGTACTGAACTCACCTTAATTTCATCAGGTAAAGTACTTGCTTCAAAATCTTTTAACATTGGCACCATACGTTTGCTATGCGATAAAGTTGACAAGGAAGAATGGGAAACATTTAAAAATTGGGTAAAGAAAAATACGCTAGGAATTAAACCACTCACTGCTATTGGTTCAGGAGGTAACATTAACAAGTTATTTAAGATGAGTGGCAAAAAAGAAAATAAGCATTTAAGTTACGAGAAAATAAAAGACATGAGCGATATGCTAAATGCTTATACCTACGAAGAAAGGGTTACCGTACTTGGATTAAATCCTGATCGTGCAGATGTAATCATTCCTGCAACTAAGATATTTTTAAGTGCAATGAAACATGCTGAAATTGAAAAAATAATTGTTCCGCAAATTGGTTTATCCGATGGCATTGTTCACGTTTTGTACGAGGAATATAAATCAAAGCAAGAAAAAAAATAAAATGAACATTTAACACCCTATGAATTTCATTAAAACCACCGAAAGCGATTCGCATTATAACGACTTGGAAAAAATGAGTGTTATCGAATTGCTTAATAACATGAACAAGGAAGACAAAACTGTTCCACTTGCCATTGAAAAAGCAATTCCACAAATTAATGCCTTAGTTGAAGCAATTGTACCGAAACTTAAAAATGGCGGAAGACTATTTTATTTAGGCGCAGGAACAAGTGGTCGCTTGGGAATTGTTGATGCATCAGAATGTCCTCCAACATACGGCATTGAACATGGTATTGTAATTGGTTTGATAGCGGGAGGTGATGATGCCATCAGAAAAGCGGTTGAATTTGCAGAAGATGATCTTTTGCAAGGTTGGGAAGATTTAACTCACTATAATATAAATGAAAATGATGTGGTAATTGGCATTGCCGCATCCGGTACTACACCATATGTTCTTGGTGCATTAAATCAATGCAATGAAAGAAATATAATTACAGGTTGTATTACCTGCAATGCAGGTAGCCCAATTGCACTTGCTGCAAAATTTCCAGTCGAAGTTGTTGTAGGACCAGAATTTGTAACGGGCTCAACCCGAATGAAAGCCGGAACAGCTCAAAAATTGAGTTTAAATATGATTTCCACTTCGGTAATGATAAAGCTGGGCAAAGTGAAAGGAAATAAAATGGTAGACATGCAACTCAGTAATAAAAAGTTATTTGAGCGAGGAGCGGGAATAATTGCCAAAAATCTCACAATAGATCATAACGAAGCCCGTGAACTACTTTTAAAACATGGCTCTGTGAGAAAAGCGATGAATAATTTCAAAAAAGAATAGTACTGGATAAAATTCAAATTATTTTTTTTCCTTTTGGTCTTCCTCCTCTCCAAACCAAATACATGCATAGCCATTTAAAATTCCTATTCCTATAGCCTTCCATTCCATTGATTTCCAAATTCCTTTATTTAAAATAACCTCATTGTGTGGTTTACTATTTTTCCAGCCTTCTAATGAAGATTCTGCAGTTGCAATATAACCTCCTGTTCCTCCATGAGCACATTCATAACCATAACCTTTATAGGTTGTAAGTTCACTTGGCTTTAACCACATGCAATTGTATGTTTTACTATTTCCTGAATCATACTTGCAAGAACTCCAAGCATGAGTAAGTTGCTTTAAATTTTCAACTAAATCCTTACAGTGTAATTGAGCAACATGTGTTAGTGAAGTTGAAAATGGAATCTCCTTTAATCCATTTTTTTTACGGTATTGGTTTATTAGCTCATACAATTTCATTTCTTCAGATGAAACATTTACAGTTATTTTTTGCTGAGCCTGAGCATTAACTACTATAGTTAAAATGAAAAATAAGATTATTTTATGCATACTACTTTTGATTTATTTTTTTAATGTAAATGTCTCCCGAACAACTTTCAATATAATTTTTTAATTCATTATCAATCTGTATATTTTGAAACTCAATTTTAATCTGTAATGATTTACATGAATCTTCTAAAGTTAAAATTGAATAAGGTATTTGATAGTTGGATGTATTATTATATAATTTTTTTATGTTATTTATATAATTATCTATTTCAAAATTTATTTTTTCGCTCTTACTGGATAAAGTTAATTTTAAGTCTGGTTTGTTTGAATAACTTAATTTATAATCAACAGAATCAATCTTAAAACTAACCATTTCAACATCCGAATCATCACCGGTATATGAATCAAAGTGAATGAGGTAATCATAACCACTCACTGACTTTAGTAATTTAAGACCATCGGTGCTAAACTCTATCGTTGATTCATCAATTTCAGTATCAATAAATTCATAATTTAAACTTAATGATTTCATGTAAATAGCTGCTTCATTATAGTATCGTGCATCATCTTTATCTTTTAAAATTGATACATTTACTAATGAATCGATATTCTGTACAGACCATTCTTTAATCAAAGAAAATCCATGATGATTATCCAAATAGTCTAAAATAGACATTACCTCATTATGTAATGAATCGGTTAATTTGCTATCATTTGAAAAATTAGTTTTAGAAATAAGTTCAGGCAAACTATCTGTTTTCCAAATTTGTTCATTTTGCACCTTTCCATTTTTTAAAATTGAGGAATTTTCCAAAATAGTTCTTAGTCTGTTTATTTGTGATTTTTCACTAACAGAAAACATCCCCCAAGGACCAAAAGATACTATCAGCATCAAAAATGCAAGTGATGTAGGTATAAATTTAATATTAGTTTTACCTAAGGCCGTATATAAACAAACTATAGTTAGCCAAATGCCAAGAAGTAGAATTACATATCTATTTATAGTTATTCCGTAATCGTTTATTCGAATAAAAATGGCAATAAAAAAAATGAATAAAAGTGGAAATAGTAAAAAATAATATCCTTTTGAAACTCTCTTAATCCAAGCATGTTCCTTTTGCTCTCCATAAGCATGAATGAGTAAAAAAGTTAAAATGCCCAGAATTGAAACGCAAATAATCATATAGGAAACAATACCTCTTGGCCAATTCCAGGTTAATAGAATTTTAGAACCATATGAATACAAAATCAGTAAATAAAGCCCAAGTAAAGGCAACAATACATACTGTAGAAATATGCGTAAGCCTTTTGGATAATCGTAATTTAATTCAAGATCATCAAAGTTTTTTGGTATGCCTCCAACAAAAAACCAGGTATTGAAAAATGATATTGTAACAATCCAAATCTCAGCAAATAATTCGTTATGTAAATCAACATCAAACAACAATTTTAATGAAGTTAATGCTAGTACAAGTCCTAGATAAATAAAACCCGAGTATATTAATGATACTAAAAAACGAATAAATAAAATTTTATTATAGTGCCAAAATGCATTGAGTTGTCGGGTAAAGGCAAAAGGCACAAAGGATACAAATAAGTGGCAAGTGATATTATATATCGCATATTTAATGTATGGTAAACTTGTATTATGAGTAGATTGTGAATCAGGTAAAGTAAAATAGATACCAATTAATAATAAAGCTGCAAGTGCATTAAACAATATGTTTTTATTTTTTGATAAGCCTTTTTTTTCTGAAATAATGGTAACACAAAAAAATAATGGAATACCAATACTCATACAAAGTAATGTATTTAAATAAGGAAAGTAGTTTTTGATATCATTTGCATATTCAACCAAATATATACCAATACATGCAGCAAATAAAGAAACGATTATCGTTAATGGAAATCTCATCAATGATTCCTTTGCATTATTTATTAGATAATTTATTGACGGT
>CAZTCG010000066.1:5299-6339 GCA_964612005.1 uncultured Flavobacteriaceae bacterium
CCTTCTTTAATTTATTTTCTATATCTTCAGTATTAGTTTCATATTGTTTTTGTTTTATGAAAGAATATATAAATGTACAAATGATTTTAAATCTAAAAAAAGCTTATGTAATCTATAAATTAGAAAATTTTGAAATGAAAGGATTATTATAAAAAGTAACGTTAATCTTTAGTTAACTTAATTTACTTTTTAAATAAGTAGCTGTTATAGATTTTTTAGAATTTATTAAATCCTCAGGTGTCCCTTCGAAAACTATATTCCCTCCAACATCACCTGCTTCCGGACCTAAATCAATGATCCAGTCGGCACATTTTACCACATCGAGATTATGTTCAATTACCAAAATGGAATGACCTTTTTCAATGAGTGCATCAAAGGATTTCAATAATTTTTTTATGTCATGAAAATGCAAACCCGTGGTGGGTTCATCAAACACAAACAAGGTTGGCTGAAACGAAGTTTTTGCAATGGAGAGAAAAGAAGCAAGTTTGATGCGTTGGGCTTCACCTCCGCTTAAGGTGCTGGATGATTGTCCCAATTGTACATAGCCTAAACCCACTTCTTGCAAGGGTTGCAGCTTATCTGCAATTTTTTTGCACATTCGGTTTTCATTGTAAGAAAGAAAAAATGCCAATGCATCATCAATCGTCATTTCTAAAATATCGGTAATGCTTTTACTATGGAAATTAACTTCCAGCGTTTCTGCTTTAAAGCGTTTTCCTTTACAAGAATCACATGGCAATTGGACATCAGCCATGAATTGCATCTCAACCGTAATGCTTCCTTCGCCTTCGCACACTTCGCATCTTCCGCCATCTACATTAAATGAAAAATGAGATGGTTTATATGCCCTTAACTTAGAGAGGTTCTGATCAGCATATAAATTACGAATTTCATCGTATGCTTTTAAATAAGTTACCGGATTGGAACGGGAAGATTTGCCAATAGGATTTTGATCTACGTATTCTATGGCAGACAATTGCTTTAAACTTCCTGCTAACACATGCGTGTGCGAGATGCGATCGAAATATCCGTCCAAA
>CAZTCG010000066.1:6349-7491 GCA_964612005.1 uncultured Flavobacteriaceae bacterium
ATATTTTTGTAAAGTAGGCAACAAGCCTTTTTTAACCAAGGTTGATTTACCAGAACCGCTTACGCCAGTTACTGCACAAAGAATATTTAATGGAAACTTGACACTGATATTTTTTAAATTGTTTTCATTGCAGTTTTTCAATTCAATAAAATGATTCCATTTTCTTCTGTTGAAAGGAACTTCTATCTGCAATTGATTATTCAAATACTTTGCGGTTAAACTTTTTCCGTTACGTAATAAAAGATCATGATCTCCCTGAAAAACCAACTCGCCACCATGACTTCCTGCTTCAGGACCAATATCAATTAATTCATCTGCCGAGCGCATGATTTCTTCATCATGTTCAACCACAATAACCGTATTGCCTTGCTTTTGCAGTGAACGCAAAACATTTATCAATCGTTCTGTATCACGAGAATGTAAACCAATGCTTGGTTCATCCAAAATATACATGCTGCCAACCAAACTGCTACCTAATGAAGTTGCTAAATTAATTCGCTGCGATTCGCCACCACTTAAGGTATTTGCAACACGATTTAAGGTGAGGTAACTCAAGCCAACATCACAGAGGTATTGAAGACGATTAGTGATTTCGATAAGTAAACGTTTTGCAATTTGTTTTTCATGTTCGTTTAATTGTAGCTGTTTGTAAAACTCAAGCGATTCTGAAACAGGCATTAATACAAGTTCAGTTATGTTTTTACCTCCCACTTTCACGTAACCTGCATCTTTTCTTAAACGCGTGCCCTGACAATCGGGACAAGAGGTTTTTCCTCTGTATCTTGCAAGCATTACTCGATACTGAATTTTATAACTTTCCCTTTGCAGGTTTTCGAAAAACGCATTGATGCCTTCAAAGTATTGATTACCTGTCCACAGTAATTTATAATCAGATTTCGATAATTCAATAATGGGTTTGTGAACAGGAAAATTAAATTTATGAGCGCTTTTTAATAGTTGATTTTTCCACCAGCTCATGGCTTCACCGTTCCAGCAAACGATTGCATTTTCGTAAACCGAAAGACTTTTGTTTGGTATTACCAAATCAGGATCGATACCGATGATACTGCCAAAACCTTCGCATGTTTTACATGCACCAACAGGATTGTTGAAGGTGAAAAAATTAATGTCAGGCTCCTGAA
>CAZTCG010000066.1:7501-7781 GCA_964612005.1 uncultured Flavobacteriaceae bacterium
AAATTCTAAACCGTCCAATTCAAACAAATTAGAAAAAACATGAATTTCCTTTGTTGTTTGATTATACACACTGCATGTTTCTTTGCCTTCGTAAAAAGCAGTTTGCACAGAATCTGCTAATCGGTTTTGCAATTCATCCGAGGAAGAATCAATGATGATTCGATCGATTAATAAATAAGCTTCTTTTTTTAATAGTTTGGTATCTGACTTAACATCATTTATTTTATAAATCTGCCCATCAATCCACAACCTTGAAAAACCTTGCTGTGAAAGCAATTCA
>CAZTCG010000067.1:0-5346 GCA_964612005.1 uncultured Flavobacteriaceae bacterium
CCGAGGAAGGAAGAAGTATAGCAAGGCATAATGCTTTTCTACCTTTTCAGGATTTAATTGATGGAGTAACAAAAATTGTAACGCGCGATGGTAATTTTTATGTCATACTGCCTACACGCGAAGCTCAACTATTTCATTCAATGGCAGAAAAATCAAATTTAAAATTATCAGAACTGTTACGTGTAAAAACAAAATCAGAAAATGGTATAGAAAAAAGGCATTTAATGAAATTTGAGTTCAATCCTGTAAAATATGAAGAAAGAATTATTTCTATTGAGAAAGAAGGAAGACATAATTATCATGAAGATTATATTGAATTAACAAAAGATTACTATATACATTTTTAACATGCTTTCAATAATAGCTGCAGTTTCACAAAATAATGCATTAGGTAAAGAAAATAAATTATTATGGCATTTACCTGCCGATTTAAAACGATTAAAATCTCTTACCATGGGGCATCATTTAATTATGGGAAGAAAAACATTTGAAAGTTTAGGCAGGCCTTTACCTGGCAGACCACATGTAGTAATTAGCAGAAATAAAGATTTTAACTCGGAAGGCGTTACCGTTGTTGACTCTTTAGATAAGGCATTAATTATTGCTAAAAACGATGAACAGGCATTTGTTTTTGGTGGAGGTGAAATTTATAAATTGGCTTTACCTTTCGTTCAAAAAATCTACCTAACAAGAGTTAAAGCCGAATTCGATGGCGATACCTACTTTCCCGAATTAAATTTAAATGATTGGAAATTGGTAAAATGTGAAAATTTTTTAGCTGATGAAAAAAATTTATTTTCATATAGTTTTGAAGAATATGACAGAATAAATTAGAGTTTTCAACTATCATTTTTTAATAGAATTTCCTTTTTAGCTTTTTTTTAGTAAAAAGAATATAATTTTATATCTAAATTTGTATAATAAATAAAAAATATGGACTCAAAAGAACAAAAAAAGAGTGTAATTCTTATACCTGTTGATTTTACTGATATGTCTTTGTATTCTATTAAGCAAAGCTATAATTTGGCGAAATACACTCATTCAAAGTTATTGTTGTTACATGTTTACGAAAAACAAGGTAGTGAGCGTTATGAAGACATTACTAAGTTGGCAAAATTAACTCAGGAAGAATCAGGCGTTGAAACTGATTACATGAATATAAAGGGAAATATTTACAAAGAAACTGAACGTCTTGCTGAAGAACTAAGAGCTAAATTTATTGTTGTTGGCCTTGAGTCAAATATGGGAATTAAAGATGTATTTGGAATGAGTGCATCAAAATTAATTAGAGAAAGTCCGTGTCCGGTTATTTCTATTCGTGGTAAAGAACATAGAGACGGATGTGAAAACATCTTACTGCCACTTGATTTAACTAGTTATTCTCGTCAAAAAGTTGATAAAGCTATTGAAATCGCTAAATATTTTGGTGCATCAATTCGTGTATTGGGAGTATTTGCTTCATCTGATGAAAAATATGAAAATCAATTACATGCATACGCACATCAGGTAAAACAATATATTAAAAGCAAAGGGGTATCTTGTACAAACAAAACTATTGAAAGCGATAAAATAGCAGAAACAGTAGTTGAATACGCTAACAAAATTGAAGCGGATTTAATTATGATTATGACAAAAACCGATCTTAGTGTTAAAGAATTTTTTGTTGGAACAATAGCTCAGAGAGTTATTGATATATCAAATATACCTGTTTTAAGTATTCGACCTGTAAAAAGTGCAAGTGTAACTCAGGGGTCTGGGTTTTAAAATTTAAGTTTAGAATAATTGCTTTAGTTCTTTCATAAACTATTTTATAAACTGAATTATCTTTCTTAATGGCTTAAATGCAAAGGTATGAAATGCCGGTTTAAGTCCGTTTAATAGCCAAGCTTGTTTATCTTCTCTGTTTGCTTTAATCCTATTTTTCAAGCTGACATTACTTTGACCGCCAACACGCATTTTCACTAAAAATTCATCTAAGTAATAAGTGCTTATTTTGTATTTATGCAAAAAACGTAACATTAATTCGTAATCTGCAGATGATGTTAGAGCTAAATTAAAACTGCCGAATTTTTCATAACAACTTCTTTTGGCAAAAAATGCAGGATGAGGTGGCATCCAGCCATGTATAAATTTTCCGTATTTGTATTTACCAGAAATCCATTTTCGAATAATACGGTTAGTGTCTTGTTTATCTACGTAATACAAATTACCATAAACACTATCGTAGTTGTTTTTAGTAAAGGCGCTTGCAACATGACTCAATACATGTTGGTTAATATAAAAATCATCTGAATGTAAAATAGCAATTATGTCACCTGTAGCATATGCAATACCTTTATTCAGTGCATCATAAATTCCATTGTCTTTTTCAGAGACTAAGGTTTTAATTGATGATTTATATTTTTCAAGTATCGTAAGCGTTTCATCAGTTGATCCTCCGTCAATAATTATAATTTCTTTGTTTATGTAATCTCAATCAGGACTTGCTAAAAAACAGATAGTTATTTTTTTATTATTCTCTTTCTTGATTAATCACGAAGTTGATTTTAAATTTTATCAATTTAAATGCGTTTGCATCAATGAATTTACAACTTTATCAACGGCAAGTGGCAAGAAATGATGTTCGAGTTCCTGAATTTTTTTTGCCAATGAATCTATTGTTTCAACATCATTTATAGAGCATTTTTCCTGCAAAATAATTTCACCTTTGTCGTATTCTTCGTTTACAAAATGTATAGTAATTCCGCTGTATTGTTCCTTTGCAGCAATAACAGCTTCATGAACAAATTTTCCGTACATACCTTTACCGCCATATTTAGGCAACAATGAAGGATGTATGTTAATAATTCGATTCGGAAATGCTTGCACCAATTGCTCAGGTATTTTCAGTAAAAATCCAGCAAGAACGATTAAATCAACTTTTTCAGTTTTTAAAAAGTCGATGAATTGCTCAGCGTAATTATTCAGCGTAGCTTTTGAAATAATTTGCAAATTTTTCTTGTAGTTATTTGCGATGTTTACAATTCCTGCAACTTCATTATTTGTGATGATTAATTTTATTTTTATCTGAGTAGAACCGTTAAAATAATTTATCAAACGCTCTGCGTTTGTTCCATTTCCGGATGCAAAAATTGCAATATTTACCATGATTAAAATCTCTTCTTACTAAAACTTCAAATAAGGCATCAATCCATGCAATCCGCCTTCTCTTCCAAAGCCTGATTCCTTGTAACCTCCAAATGGTGAAACAGGATCAAATTTGTTGTATGTATTTGCCCATACAACACCTGCGCGCATGCGCGATGTTAAATTAAATATACGCGAGCCTTTGTCTGTCCAGATGCCTGCCGATAAACCGTAAGGGATGTTATTTGCTTTTTCAATTACCTCTTCAATGGTTCGGAACGTTTGAACAGTTAATACCGGACCAAAAATTTCTTCCTGAACAATCCGGCTCGATTGAGCTGTGTTAAGGAATAATGTTGGCTTACAGAAAAATCCTTTTGAAGGCAATTTACAAGATGTCTCATAAAACTCATTGCCTTCATCCTTGCCGATTTTAATGTATTTATGAATGGTCTCTAATTGTTGTTTAGAATTAATTGCACCTATATCTGTATTTTTATCCAACGGATCGCCAACAATTAAACTCTCCATTCTGAATTTTAATTTTTTGATCACTTCATCGGCAACACTTTCCTGAACAAACAAACGTGATCCTGCACAACACACATGTCCCTGGTTAAAGAAGATTCCATTGATGATTCCTTCTACTGCTTCGTTAATAGGTGCATCTTCAAAAATAATGTTGGCTGCTTTGCCGCCAAGTTCAAGTGTTACTTTTTTATCGGTGCCTGCAATTGCACGCTGAATGATTTTTCCTACATCGGTGCTTCCGGTAAATGCTACTTTGTTTACTAATGGATGATTTACAATGGCTGCACCTGTTTGCCCATGCCCTGTAACTATATTTACCACACCATCAGGCAATCCTGATTCCTGAATGATTTCAGCGAGTTTTAATGCAGTAAGTGAAGTTGTTTCTGCAGGCTTTAATACCACTGTATTTCCTGTTGCCAAAGCAGGTGCAATTTTCCAAGCTGCCATCAGCAATGGAAAATTCCAGGGTATGATTTGACCGGCAACACCAAGCGATTGTGGGTGACGATTAGGAAAAGCATATTCCAGCTTATCAGCCCAACCTGCATAATAAAAGAAGTGATTTGCGGCAAGAGGCACATCAATGTCGCGACTTTCACGAATGGGTTTGCCCCCATCCATCGTTTCGATGACCGCGAATTCACGAGCTCTTTCCTGCATCAAACGGGCAATTCTGAAAATATATTTTGCTTTTTCCTTAGCAGGTAATTTTTTCCAAACTGTATCGTATGCTTTTTTTGCAGCAACAACTGCGGTGTTTACATCCTTTGCATCTGCTTCTGCAATTTCTGCCAGTTTCTCTTCATTGGCAGGATTTATGCTGTTGAAGTAAGCTCCTTTGTTTGGCTTTACAAATTTACCGTTGATGAACAAATCATATTTTTTGTTTAAGCGGATATGATCTTTTGCTTCCGGCGCAGCTGCATAGTTCCACGAAAATTCCTTGCTTATAGTTTCTTTTTTTGACATATTAATCGATGCTGATGTAATCTTTACTGTAATAAATTCCTTTTGCTTCTTTTTCTAATTGCAGAATAATGTCGTTGGCCAGACTGCTTGCACCAAAACGAAACCACTCATTGCTCATCCATTTCGGACCAAGTGTTTCATACAACATCACCAAATATTGAAGTGCCGCTTTTGCTGTTGAAATTCCACCCGCAGGTTTCATCCCAACCATAAGGCCTGTTTTTTCATAATAATCTTTTATAGCTTGCAACATTACCAAGGTAACAGGCATTGTTGCTGCAGGTTGAATTTTACCTGTTGAAGTTTTAATAAAATCAGCGCCAGCATAAATGGCAATATCACTTGCTTTACGAATGTTATCCAGTGTAGAGAGTTCGCCGGTTTCAAAAATTACTTTTAACCGAACTTTGCCACACACTTCTTTGATGCGGGCAATTTCATCAAATACAAAATTGTAATTTCCTTTTAAAAACTCTCCTCTTGAAATGACCATATCAATTTCATCGGCACCATTATCAATGGCAAATTTGGTATCGTATTCCTTTACATGTAAAGGTGCATTACCACTTGGAAAAGCAGTTGATACAGACGCTACTTTAACCGAAGATCCTTTTAAGGCTTCTTTTGCTGTTTTAACATATGTTGGGTAAACGCAAACAGCTGCAACTGTTGTCAAATCTTTTAAAGCATCATGCGGGTGCATTGCCTTATAACACA
>CAZTCG010000067.1:5356-6901 GCA_964612005.1 uncultured Flavobacteriaceae bacterium
CTGCTTTACCTTTCCTTCTGTATCCTTACCTTCTAGCGTAGTAAGGTCAATCATATTTAATGCGAGTTTTAAGCCGCTTACTTTCGATTCTTTTTTAATGCTTCTTGAATTTAAACGCGCAATGCGTTCTTCTATTCCAACCTGATCCACCGGAGGTGTGTTGGAGAAATCAGCAATAGTAACTTTACTCATATTTGTTAATGTATTCAAAAATAATAATAAATAAACTGGAAAAGAAGTCCAATTGAATTTCATTTGAATAAATTTGCCAGTATATGATGGATTTTTGTGCTAAAATCGACCAACTAATTTTCAAAAAACAAAAAAAGAATTTGTTTGAGGATTTTAGTTTCGAAATATATAATTCAATTAATGAAATCCCTTTTGATTCTTGGCAAAAAGCTAATGCATCCAATCATTTTTTCTTGAATTTGGATTACCTCAAGGTTAATGAAAATATTTTTTCAACTAATGAAATTCGCTTTCAATACGTTCTTGTATTTAAAAACGAAGTGCCCGTTTTAGCAACTGTTTTTCAGGTAATAGAATTTTCTGCAACAATATTTGGATCTATGCTTCAAGATCAGCTATCAAACATACAGTCAAAAAGAATAAAGCTATTTGAAAATTACATCGATCATAAAAAAAATGGCATTATATTAAAACTTATAACTTGTGGCAACAATTTAATCAGTGGGCAACATGCATTTGTTTATAGCTCTTCGGTAAGTACCGAATTCGCTTTTCAAATTACAAAAATGATTACAGAAGTAATTGCTAAAAAAGAAAAATTACGTGGTAAAATTTCAGCCATTCTCATAAAAGATTTTGAAAAAAATAATTATACAAATTATTCATTTGGAGAAAAGTACAATCAGATATCGGTAGAGCCAAACATGGTTATTGACTTGCCAGATGGATTAAATCATATTGAGGATTACTTACAACATTTTTCAAAGAAATACAGAAACCGCGCAAAAACTATTTTCAAAAAATTTGATGGTCTGTCTAAAAAAGAATTAAGCAGTAGTGATGTTGAAAATTACAAGATGGATATTTTTAAATTGTACGAACAAGTGTTTCATCGGGCAAAATTTAAGCTGATAAAACTAAGCCCGGATTATTTTGTGGAAATGAAAAAAATGTTTCCTGAACAATTTTTCATCAATGCCTATTTTAAAGAAAACAACTTAGTTGCTTTTCAGTCGGGATTTATTTTAGAGGAAAGCATTGAAGCGCACTATGTTGGTTTTGATGAAAAGTATAATCTAGAGCATGAGTGCTATCAGAATTTATTATACGATTTTATTAATACTGCAATCGTAAATAAGAAGAAAACAATACAACTTGGAAGAACTGCCGCTGAGATAAAATCTACCGTTGGGGCAAAACCAGTTGAGTTAGTGTGTTATATTAAACCTCAAAACAGTATAAGTAAATTGGTGATGAAACCATTCATCAAGTTTTTACAGCCCAGTGAATGGGTGCCTAGAAATCCTTTTAAAAATGAAAAAATGAGTTTGTAACATTATTACAATATCCCAA
>CAZTCG010000067.1:6926-7756 GCA_964612005.1 uncultured Flavobacteriaceae bacterium
CTCGTAAACCATTTTAATACCTTCTTCTAAATTTATTTTATGTTTCCAGCCTAGACTATGTAAATAAGATACATCCATTAATTTTCTAGGTGTTCCATCGGGTTTTGTAGTGTCAAAAATTAATTCCCCATCGTAATTAGCAACCTTTTTAATTAAATAAGCTAAATCTTTAATGGTAATATCCTCACCTACCCCAATGTTAACAAATTTTTCACCATCGTAATTTTGCATTAAATAAACACAAGCATCCGCCATATCATTTGCATGCATAAATTCACGCATTGGAGTTCCTGTTCCCCAAACAATAACCCGACTTTCCTTATTTTCTTTTGCATCATGTATTTTCCTAATTAACGCGGGTAATACATGCGAATTAGCCAAGTCATAATTATCATTTTGCCCATACAAATTAGTGGGCATCACCGAAATAAAATTACAACCGTATTGTCTTCTGAACGATTCGCACATTTTAATGCCAGCTATTTTTGCAATCGCATACGGTTCATTCGTTTGCTCTAATTCACCGGTTAACAAATATTCTTCTTTTAAAGGTTGTGGTGCATGTTTTGGATAAATACACGATGAACCTAAAAACATTAGTTTTTTAACTTGATAACGGTATGCTGCATGTATAACATTATTCTGCACCATTAAATTATCATAAATAAAATCCGCGCGATAGGTATTATTGGCATGTATGCCTCCAACTTTTGCAGCAGCAAGAAAAACATATACTGGTTTTTCTGTTTCAAAAAAAAGATTTACATCGTTTTGATTTCTTAAATCTAATTCTGCTGATGTGCGAGTGATAATGTTATTGAATCCTTTAT
>CAZTCG010000068.1:0-321 GCA_964612005.1 uncultured Flavobacteriaceae bacterium
GCACGTTATTTTAATCATTATAAAATAAAAGTTGCAGGTTATGATAAAACACCTTCAGACTTAACTGATGAATTACAAAGTGAAGGAATAAAAATTCATTTTGATGAATCAGTGGAACAATTAAAAAACATATTGAATTCACATAGTAAAGAAAAAGTTTTAGTTGTTTACACACCAGCCGTTTCTATTGAACACAAAGAATATATTTATTTAAAAGAGGAAGGTTACCAAATAAAAAAGCGTGCAGAAGTACTAGGCGAAATAACACAACACTTTAAAACAATTGCTATTGCCGGAACACATGGAAAAACAACAACCTCA
>CAZTCG010000068.1:353-7751 GCA_964612005.1 uncultured Flavobacteriaceae bacterium
TGTTACGCTTTTCTTGGTGGTATCACTAAAAATTATAACACCAATTTGATATTAGGCAATGATGAAGTATCTGAAAAAACATATTTAGTAGTTGAAGCAGATGAATACGATAGATCATTCTTAACCCTTCACCCTGATTATACTGTAATTACTAGTGTTGATGCAGATCATCTTGATATATATGAGAATGAAAATTACATGCATGATAGCTACAAACTGTTTGCGCAACAACTAAAAAAAGATGGCTTTCTTCTTGTTAAAAAAAATGTTGATAACACCTTGCAGTTAAAAGGAAACACGCATACTTACGATGTATCTTTAAATGCGGATTATTGTGCGAAAAATTTAAAAATAGAAAATAGTGAGTTCATTTTTGATTTTGTTTCCGAAAACACTGAATTAAAAGGCATTTCACTGGGCATACCAGGAAAACATAATGTTGAAAATTCAGTAGCAGCAATTACAGTTGCATTGCAAATTGGAATCGATAGTAACACAATAACAAATGCACTACGTTCTTTTAAAGGAGTGAAAAGAAGATTTGATATCAGGTTTAAAAGTCCGGAAATAGTTTACATAGATGACTATGCTCATCATCCGGAAGAATTAAAAGCATTTATATCATCAGTAAGAGGTTTGTATCCAAATAAAAAAATCAGTGGAATTTTTCAACCTCACCTCTTTACAAGGACTAGAGATTTTGCTGATGAGTTTGCTACTAGTTTAGAACTTTTAGACGAATTGCTTTTAATGGATATTTATCCTGCAAGAGAAAAACCAATACCTGGTATCAATTCTGAAATGCTACTAAACAAAATTAAACTTGATAAAAAAAGCATAGTAAAAAAAGATAGTTTACTAGAAGAAATCAAGTTGAAAAAAATTGAAGTTTTGTTAACCATGGGTGCAGGCGATATTGATCAGTTCTGCAGTCCTATTGAACAAATCCTTTCAGCACAACATGAAAAAAATTAAATTAAAAAAAATAATTGTTTTCGTTCTTTGGATTATTGGAATATCGTCATTTGCTGCCTTACTTGGGTTTGTAAATGCTGAGCAAAAAGAAGTTATTGGTAAATCTATTAACGTTATTGTAACAAATGAATCTGAAAATTCTTTTGTAGATGAAAATGTAGTTAATGATTATTTAAACGACAGAAAAGATTTTATTATCAATCAAAAAGTAAAAGACATACATGTTGTTGAAATAGAAAACGCATTAAACACTCATCCTGCAATTGAAAAAGCTGATGTATCACTAGATATTAATGGACGTGCCGAAATAAAAGTAACTCAGCGAAAACCGGTTGTTAGAATCATGAATGTGCAGGGAGAGAGTTTTTATTTGGATGCTAAAGGGAAATTAATGCCATTGTCAGATAATTACTCAGCTAGAGTTCCATTTGCAAATGGAATGATTGTAGAAACTTATTCTTCATTTTACAATTACTCTGTAAAAAAAATAGAAGAAGATTCTTCACTGCAAAAAATCTGCGTAATTGATAATGTATTTCATGTAGCTGAATTTATTGAGAAAGATACCTTATTAAATAGCATGATTCAGCAGATATATGTTAATTCGAAAAAAGAAATTGAGTTATATGCAACAATAGGTAATCACAAAATTATATTTGGAAACAGCGATGATATTCCTGAAAAATTCAACAAACTGAAAACATTTTATAAGGATGGTTTAAACAGTATTGATGCGTGGAACAAATATTCAATAATTAATTTAAAGTATAAAAATCAAGTTGTCTGCACTAAAAAATAAAAATATGGAAGCTTCTGACTTTGTAGTAGGTTTAGATATTGGTACAACCAAAATTGCCGCAATCATAGGTCGTAAAAACGAATATGGTAAAATAGAAATCCTTGCTTTAGGTAAAGCCCCATCGTTAGGAATTAAACGTGGTGTTGTAGTAAACATTGAAGAAGCAATTGGCTCCATTAAAGCTGCAATTGCAGATGTACTTTCTAAAGATGTTAATTTTAAATTTAATCTGGAGAAAGAAATAAATGGTGAGAAAAAAATAGTTGAAGAAACATTTGTTGGAAAGGCAGAACAAATCATCGACTTAAATGAAGTAGTAGTAGGTATTGCCGGTCAACATATTAAAAGCTTACAACATCGTGGTATGATTACCCGTAAATCTATTGATGAAGAAATTAGTCAATTTGATGTGGATAATTTAATTGAAAACATGCACCGATTAGTAATGCAGCCGGGTGATGAAATTATACATGTAATTCCTCAAGATTACATCGTAGATAGCGAACAAGGCATCAGAAACCCAATTGGAATGGCAGGCGTACGACTTGAAGGAAATTTTCATATAATCTCAGGACAAGTTTCTGCAATAAAAAATATTTACAAATGCGTTGAGCGTTCAGGTTTAAAAATTGAAGATTTAAATCTTGAGCCATTGGCATCTGCTGATTCTGTATTAAGCGATGAAGAAAAAGAAGCCGGAGTAGTATTGGTAGATATTGGAGGTGGAACAACAGATGTAGCTATTTTTTACGATAACATTATCAGACATACTGCTGTAATTCCTTTAGGTGGTAATATCATTACAGATGATATCAAAGTAGGATGTTCAATTATTGCTAAACAAGCCGAACAATTAAAATTGAGATTTGGATCTGCATTGGCAACTGAAAACCAAGAAAATCAAGTAGTAGCAATACCCGGATTAAAAGGAAGACCACACAAAGAAATTTCAGTAAAAACATTAGCTAATATTATTCAGGCAAGAGTTGAAGAAATACTAGCTTTTGTAATGTACGAAATCAAAAATTCAGGTTACGAAAAAAAATTATCAGGAGGTATAGTAATAACTGGTGGTGGTTCACAGTTAAAACATTTACCTCAATTGGTTGAGTATTTTACGGGAATGGATTGCAGAATAGGAACTCCAAACGAGCACTTAGCTAAAACATCTGAAAACATTACAAACCCAATTTTTGCAACTGGTGTAGGATTGGTAATGCTTGGAATTAAAAAGTTGGAAGCTGAACGAAATAATAAAGTAAATAAAGTACAGCAAACCACAATTAAAACTCCTGAAAAAGAAGAAAAACAAAAAGTGGCTACACATTCAAAACAACCAAGAGTTTCCATCTTAGAAAACTTTACTAAAAAAGTTGGAACATGGTTAAAAGATGATATAGAATAACAGATAACTAAAAATAAAACAACCCAACAATTAAAACCATAAATACCATGATGCAATTCGAATTACCTTCAGAACCGGGATCAATTATAAAAGTAATTGGTGTAGGTGGCGGCGGAAGTAATGCCGTAAATCACATGTATCGCCAAGGCATACAAGGTGTAGATTTCATTGTTTGTAATACAGACAAACAAGCACTTGAAATTAGTCCTGTTAACAACAAAATTCAATTAGGATTTAATCTAACAAAAGGATTAGGTGCAGGATCAATTCCTGAAATGGGTAAAAATTCTGCTTTAGAAACTATTGACGATATCAGAAAATACCTATCTGATGGAACTCAAATGGTATTTATAACTGCCGGTTTAGGTGGAGGAACAGGAACGGGTGCAGCTCCTATCATTGCATCTGTTGCAAAAGAAATGGGCATACTTACAGTAGCTATTGTAACTCTTCCATTTACTTTCGAAGGCAAAAAACGTAAATTACAAGCCGATGCAGGGTTAGAAGAATTAAAAAAATATGTTGACACATTACTTGTAATTTGTAATGATAAGTTACGTGAGATTTATGGTAATTTAAAAATGAGTGAGGCATTTGCTCATGCAGATAATGTATTGACAGGTGCTGCAAAATCAATTGCAGAAATCATCAGCTTAAATCTACATATCAATGTTGATTTTAATGATGTGAAAACTGTAATGAAAGATAGCGGAAGAGCAATCATGGGTACTGCTTCTGCATCAGGAGAAAACAGAGCAATCAGAGCTGTTGAAGGAGCGTTAAACTCACCTCTATTAAATGATAGTAATATTCGTGGAGCTCGCCATGTATTATTAAATATCATGAGTGGTAGCGACGATATCTCTATGGATGAATTCACAGAGATTACAGATTATATACAAGAAGAAAGTGGATACAGTGCAGAATTAATTACTGGTTATGGTATTGATCAATCATTGGGAGATAATGTAAATGTAACTATTATTGCTACTGGCTTCCAATCAAATGATCCATTTGGATTTGAGTCGCCTAAAAAGCTGGAAAAAGAAGTGGTTACTTTAACTGATGAAGTTAAAGCACCGGTTGTTGAAGAAGTACCTCAACAAACTTCAATTATCAATGAAATTGAAAACAATGTTGAAGTAAAAGCTGAGGAACCATTTTTAATTACAAAAACAATTGTTGAAGAATCTGTAATTGCTGAAACACCTGCTTTTAATAACGAAGTTATTGCAGAAGAAGTTAAGGTAGAGAAAATAGAAGAAGATATTAAACCAACAGTTGTATTTTTGGATGAAGAGGAAAATTCAACAGAGGAAGTTAATACTTTAAATTCTGAAAAAACAGAAGTTGAAGCAGAACCAGTTAATTTCAAAAATGAAGTAGAAATCACTTCATCAGTTTCTACTGAATTTGGAAATCAAACTGAAGAAACAAAAAATGATACTATTGAAGTAGCTGAAAAAACAATTGATGAAATCGTTTTTATTGATTCAGAAGCTACAGATATCAAAGCAGAAGAAACAAGCACAACATTGTCTCAAGAAGAAATTTCTAGAATTGAGCGCGAAGAAAAAATAAAAGCTGCACAAGAAAGAATAAGAAAGCTTAAAGACATTACATTAAAACTGAAAAGCCCTGATGGATTACAAGAATTAGAGAGAGAACCATCATTCGTTCGTAAAAATGTAAAATTAGAAGATAATACCAATTACTCTACTGATTCAAAAGTTTCTCGTTATTCTTTATCAGAAGGTGATGATAAAAAAATGGAGATAAAACCAAACAATTCGTTTTTACATGATAATGTTGATTAATTAATACATTCTGCAATTTAAAAAAGCTACCTAATCGGTAGCTTTTTTTTTGTTAAAACTTTTAGTTTCATTTAAAAATTAATAAATTTCAATTTATTAAAAAAGAATTCATTTAACAACTAATATGAAGTCTAGAAGAATCGAAATCTACCATAACAACCGATGCGGAAAGAGCAGATGTGCACTTGAATTGCTTCAAAAAAGCGGAAATGAAATTGTTGTTGTTGACTATCTTAAAAATCCTCCAACACCAAAAGAATTAAAAGTTGTTCTTTCTAAATTGGATGTAAATGTAAAAAGCATCATCCGTGAAAAAGAAAAAGTGTTTACAGAAAATTTTAAAAATAAAAAATTTACGGATGATGAATGGGTTCAAATTTTATGCGAACATCCCATTTTAATTGAACGCCCTATTGTAATTGATGGATTTAAAGCTATTGTAGCACGCCCCCCCGAGTTAGTCGAAGAATTAATCAATAGAAAAAACAGAAAATAAATTTGTTAATTAATCATTTATTTAATTTTTATCAATGAAAAAAATAGTACTATTTATTCAGTTTTTCATTACAACATTCATCATTGCTCAGCAAGTTCCTACTAATTCCATCATGCAGGAACAAAGTTTATATTACCGTAAACTAGGAGTTAAAACCGATGCTGAGTGGGATGTGATAATGGAGAAAAAAAACAATCCAATAACAAGTAATTCCACTGATCGAAATGTGTGTAATTTAACTAAACGCGTTTTTGGCTGGCATCCCTATTGGGTTGGAACTGCATATCAAAATTATCAATGGAACTTAATCAGTGATTTTTGTTATTTTGATTATGCTGCCGATCCCGCCAATGGTCAAAATACCAACGCTTCTTTTGCCTGGTCAACGAGCGCAGCTGTTACGGCAGCACTTAACAATGGTGTTAAAACACATTTCAGTGTAACCATGTTTGGTGGACATTCAACGTTCTGGGCAAGTTCAACAGCTCAGCAAACCTTAATTACAAATATCATCAACCTGCTTAATGCTCGTCCTGGAAGTAAAGGCGTAAACATTGATTTTGAAGGTATGGGATCAACATCAAAAGTTCCGTTTACTTCATTTATGCAAAACCTAGTTTCACAAGTGAAAGCTGCAAATCCAAACTACGAAGTGAGTGTCTGTTTGTATGCAGTTGATTGGGGAGCTGTTTTTGACATGCCTGTTTTAAATGGAATTGTTGATTTGTTTACCATCATGGGTTATGATTATTATTACAGCGGAAGCTCTACTGCAGGTCCGGTTGGGCCATTGTATAATTTCCAAACCAGTTTTAATTACACTTTAAGTAAATCAATCACCTATTATTCATCACAAGGTGCAAGTAATTCAAAATTAATTTTAGGCCTACCTTGGTATGGCAGAGAATGGGAAACAACATCAACTGCACTTCCATCTGCAACAACTGGAAATTTTACTTCTTCACGCACATTTTCGTATGTGCGCAACAATGCCGCAACATACACCAACAGTGTAAAAAAATGGGACTCACTTTCCTATACACCTTGTTATGTTTTACAAAATGCAGGCAACTGGCGTCAGTGCTGGATTGATGATGTGTATAGTTTGAAAAAAAGATTTGATGTAGTTAACCAGCGAGAGCTTGCAGGGATTGGCATCTGGGCATTAGGTTATGATGATGGATATATCGAATATTGGGATGCAATTAAAGATAAATTTTCTACTTGTGCCATTGTTCCTTGTACGGATACTATTTTTGATATGGGTGGGCCAAACAGGAATTACAATGATAAAGAACGTTATCAATTTACGATTGATCCTGACGGAACAAATAATGTTTCCATACAATTTACTCAATTCGACCTGGAAACAAATTATGATTCCTTATGGATTTACGATGGCAATTCTATTGCATCTCCTTTGCTTGGTGCATTTACCGGAACAACAAACCCTGGAACGTTTACTTCTACATTTGGCGCACTTACCATTCGGTTTAAATCCGATAACCTTACAACACGTGCAGGTTACAAAGCGATTTATCAATGCGTGAATGATTTGATCGCGCCTCAAACTCAAGTAGTAGCATCATCAAACTGGAAAACCCAAAATTTTAATGTTGATTTTGCAGATAGCGATAACTCAGGAGGTTCAGGATTACAAAAATCGTATTACCAAGTAAGTAATTACAATGGCAACGAATGGAGAAGTAACTCGGTGAGAGGTTTTTTTAACGATGAATTCACAATTGCCATTCATCCTGAATGGACACAAAAATCAGGCAACTGGTCGATTAGCAATCAGCAACTAAAGCAAAGCGATGAAACATTAACAAACACCAACATTTATGCTTCGCTCAATCAAAATTTATCCAACAGAACATTGTATCATTTCTCTGCGAAGATTTAT
>CAZTCG010000069.1:0-7735 GCA_964612005.1 uncultured Flavobacteriaceae bacterium
CGGTAATGTGGAGTGAACATTGTTCATATAAAAATTCAATTGTATGGTTAAAAACCTTGCCAAAAGATGGCCCACACATGTTGGCAAAAGCAGGTGAGGAAAATGCAGGTTTGGTTGATATTGGTGATGGATTAGCATGTGCATTTAAAATAGAATCACATAATCATCCAAGTGCTATTGAACCTTATCAAGGCGCTGCAACTGGTGTTGGTGGAATTAACAGAGATATTTTTACCATGGGTGCGCGCCCAATTGCTCAATTAAATTCACTTCGTTTTGGCGATATTCGCTCAGCAAAAACACAGTGGATCATGAAGGGCGTGGTAAAAGGAATTGGTGATTATGGAAATGCTTTCGGTATTCCTACAGTTGGTGGCGAAGTGTTTTTTGATGATAGTTTTAATATCAATCCTCTTGTGAACGCAATGAGTGTTGGTATTGTAAAAACAGGTGAAACGGTTAGTGCTATTTCTTATGGTGTTGGAAACCCTGTTTTCATAGTAGGTTCAGCAACCGGAAAAGATGGTATTCATGGAGCAACTTTTGCAAGTGCTGACATAACAGAAGATTCTGCAAAAGACCTTCCGGCAGTTCAGGTTGGTGATCCTTTCCAGGAAAAATTATTGTTAGAAGCTTCGCTTGAAGTAATAAAAACAGGTGCCGTTATAGGTATGCAAGACATGGGGGCTGCAGGCATCACTTGTTCAACCTCTGAAATGAGCGCAAAAGGAGAGCATGGAATGGATATTTGGTTAGACAAAGTTCCAACACGTCAGGCCAACATGCAACCATTTGAAATTTTACTTTCAGAATCACAAGAACGAATGTTGATTGTGGTAAAAAAAGGACAGGAACAAGATGTATTAAATGTATTTGATAAATGGGATTTGAACTGCGAACAAATTGGTGTTGTTACTGAAGGCAATCGCATTCGTTATTTTATGCATGGCGAATTAGTTGGAGATGTTCCTGCTGATACTTTGGTATTAGGTGGCGGAGCTCCGGTTTATCATAGAGAATACAAAGAACCCGCATATTTTGCAGCGTCTAAAAAATTCGATATTAATCAGGTGAAACAACCTGATGATTTAAAAGAGGTGATGAATCATTTGATTTCGCATCCTAATATTGCTTCAAAGCGTTGGGTGTATAATCAATACGATAGCATGGTGGGAACAGTAAACATGAGTACCAATAAACCGAGTGATGCTGCAATTGTAAATTTAAAAGGAACCAACAAGGCATTAGCCATGACTGTTGACTGCAACAGCCGTTACGTAAATGCTGATCCGGAAACAGGTTGCGCCATTGCAGTTTCGGAAGCAGCACGAAACATTGTGTGCAGCGGTGGTGAAGCAAGTGCTGTAACCAACTGTTTAAATTTCGGAAATCCTTATAATCCAGAAGTATACTGGCAATTTGTTTCTGCTATTAAAGGAATGAGTTCAGCATGCTTAAAATTTGAAACTCCAGTTACAGGAGGTAACGTGAGTTTCTACAATCAATCATCGTTTGAAGGACCTGTATTTCCAACACCAACCATTGGTATGATTGGAATTGTGAAAGATAAATCTTTACAAACCGGTTTAGATTTTAAAGCAGATGGTGATGCTATCTATTTAATTGGTGAATGCAGAAACGACATCAACAGTTCTGAATATTTATATTCATACCAAAAAGTAAAAAATAGCCCGGCTCCTCACTTTAATTTAGATGAAGAGTTTCAAATTCAGGATGCAGTAAAAAAAGTTATTACAGCTCGATTGGCTCAATCTGTTCATGATTGTTCCGATGGTGGATTGTTTGTAACATTAATGGAATCTTCGTTCAGAAACAATTTAGGCTTTGATATTACTACATCAAAAGCTATACGTAATGATGCTTTCTTATTTGGAGAAGGTCAAAGTAGAGTAGTTGTTTCGGTAAAAATGGAAAATGAAATTCAATTGGTTGATTTATTGAAACAAAGTAATGTAACATTCTCTAAATTGGGCTTTGTGAAAGGAAAAGAAGTTAAAATTAATGACACAAATTATGGCTCTGTTCAGGAGTTTAAAAAGGTGTACGATACTTCTATTGAAAAAATCATGAATAATTGATTTTTTTAAATTATAACTTAACTTTGAAAGTAACTTTAATGAACAAAATAAAAATCTGTTTTAAATGAAGTTACTTTTCTTTTTTATTTTAGTTTTTATTTTTTTTAATGTTTTTTCTCAGAACAATCAAGTTCATGATTTAATTGTTTCTGCTATGAAAAAAGACTCCTTAGGAAATTATTCTGAAGCATTAGTTGATGTGGAAAAAGCAATTGAGCTTTCAAAGCATCAAAACGATACCGCTTTACTTTTACATGGAAAAATTTTGGCTGAAACAAATGATATCAAAAATGCGCAGAAAGATGTAAAGGAAGTTTTCAGGCATAATCGCCAGTCAGCTGATGCTTATTATTTAAGTGCCATGTTAAAAGTTAAAATAGAAAATTATGATGGCGCAATTAAAGATTTTACGAAATCAATTCAATTTAATGCCACTAATTGTAAAGCCTATTACAACAGAGGGTTATCTCACGCATACATGAATGATGTAAAATTGGCAATTGCAGATTTTACAAAGGCAATTGAATTAAACCCAAACTATTCCATGTCCTATTTTAACAGAGGATATTGGAAAGATATTTTTGGCGATACAGAGGCTGCTCTTATTGATTTGTTAAAAGCCAGTGAACTGGATGCTTCCAATAAAGATATTTACCTCGAATTAGCTGTTGTTTATGTAAAGCTTAAAAAATATACAGATTCATGTGATGCATTAAAAAAAGCTGTTTCACTGGGACATATTATATCTGAAGACTTAAAAACACAGTTTTGCAAATGAAACTATCTCTACTCTTCATAATCTGCACACTTCAATACGCTTTATTTTCACAAAGTTCCGGTTTAACTATTCAGGTAATTACAACACCAAACAAATGCGTTAAAGGTACCGCAAGATTATTGGTTAGCGGAGGTGTTAGTCCTTATTATTTTAATTGGAGTAATAGTTTTCATGGAGATTTTCAGGAGGATATGGAGTCCGGAAATTATAACGTTACAATTGTTCAGGGTAACGGAAGAGATACAACAATTTCAGTTAGTATTAAAGATGAAAAATGCCAGATAGGCTATGATATCTCCTTCTCTCCTAATAGTGATGGAATTAGGGATACTTGGACCATTACGGGTTCGAATTTTTTTCCAGATTTTAGATTATACATTTATAATCGTTGGGGTCAACTTGTACATAAACAGGAAAAAATTTTTAATCCTTGGGATGGTAAACATTTAGGTATCGATTTGCCTGTTGGTGCTTATTATTTTGTCTTCTATTACTCATCTGATGATAATGATGTGGAGAAAGGAAGCATTGTGATCATGCGTTAGTTCTTCATTCGGGTTTTTCCACATTCGATTATTGATATTATTTATTTTCAATGCGTTAAAAGACTTTTTAATAAAAGTATTTTTAGTGCGAAATGCGTAGGTTATTTTTAATTTCTTTTTTAATTCTCATTGCCGGACTAACTGTTCTGGGGTATTTGTTTTTAAAAAAATCAAAAAAACCAGAGCTGTTGGTAATGGATGTTATTCCAGCTGATATTGAGTTGCTTATTGAGTGCGATAACGTTAATCTGCTTACTCAGAAGCTAACCAAAAATAATCTTGTTTTAAACGAGTTATTAAAAAATCAAATTATCCAATCATATATATCTACTATTTCTTTGTTGGATACGTTGGGCACTAACAGCGATTGTAAAGAATACATCTCTGAAAATCACATCTATTTTGCATACGATACTTCAGCACTTGGATCAAATTGTTTGTTGGCATTTAACTTAAAGAGTAGTAAACATTCCGAAACCATTAAAAAATTTTTACAAAAAAACAGTAACTCATTTAATTATTTTAAATCAGGAAAAATAAATCAAGAGTTAATCAGTTTAAAGTTTTCACAAAACAAGGCAAACGCTTATATCTACAATAAAGCGGGATTATTTATTCTTTCCAATTCATTAAGTTACTTGGAAAAAGTAATAACCGATCAGAAAAAAAATACACTAAGTACCATTACACTCTTTAATTCCTTACAGGAAAGTGAAAATTCAAACGCTGATTTTCGGTTGTTTGTAAAGAATTCATTTTATCCTCAGCTTTTTTCTCCCAATGCAATAAAAAATAATTTTCAGCCAACGTTAAAAACTTGGACTAGTATAGATGTTGCTTTAAGTACTAACGAACTTAAGTGGAATGGATTTACTGAGCATGAAAGTTCTTATTTTTTAACTGCATTATTGACTCAGCAACCTGTTCAGGCATCTTTATTAAATTATTGTCCGGCAAATTGCTCTTATTTTTATTTTCTGGGCACAAGTGATTACGCAAAGTTTAATCAATCTGTTTTTTCAGCCAATCGAGCTCCAGAATTAAAAACTAGTTTGAGTGAATTAAGTAAGTTTTCGGATGCGGATTTTTATACCGAATGGAATAAACTTACCAACGGTGAATTACTTGTAGTTGGTAATAATAGTTTATCGTCTTCATCTAAAATTGCTATTGCAGGTTTTGATAATAAAAATAAAGCCTATGAGTTTATTAAACAATTCAGTGATAGTTGCTCACTACTAAATGAAAGTTTTACGGATTCACTATATCGTTTGGTTCATCCAAAAGTATTTAATGTTTTGAGTTCAGGTGTTTTTGAGTTGAACACAGGTTTTGTTTATATGCACGACAACAATTTAATATTTTCAGAGTCTTCCACATCAATTATTAATTACTTAAACGGATTAAAAAACTCGGGAAATATAAACTCAAACGTTTCGTTTACTTCATTACAAAAAATGGGTTTAAGTAATGAATGTAATTTTTATTTCTATCAGAATTTTAATAGTAATTCAGGTGAACTACTTTCAATATTACATCCTCAAATTGCTTCCAATTTACCTGAATTAAGTAATGCATCTTTTTCTGGTTTAGGAGTACAATTCTCTACACTAAAAAATAAAGTTTTTATCCAGGGAATATTAAATGCATCAGCACTTAAAAAAGAAACACCAATAACTCAAGCTACAAATGCAATCTGGCAACTTAATTTAGATACACTAAGTTCAGTTACTCCAGAAGTGGTGATCAATCATAAAACTAAGGAAAAAGAAATAATTTTAAGTGATGAAAAAGGCAATGTATATCTTGTAGATGCTAATGGAAATCAATTATGGAAAGTAAATGTAAATGGCAAATTATTAAGTAAAATTTATCAGGTTGATTTTTATAAAAATGATAAGTTACAATATTTGTTTAATACAGAAAATGAACTTCATTTAATTGATAGAAAAGGCGAGTACCTCGATGGATTTCCTGCGAAGTTAGATGCGCCTGCATCAAATTCGCTTGCAGTATTTGATTATGAAAACGATAAAAATTACCGCATATTGATTGCATGTACAGATAACAGAATTTATAATTATAACATTGAAGGGAAAAAACAAGCCGGTTTTGATCCGGTTAAATTAGATGCAGGATTAGTTAAACCTATTCAGTTTGTTCGAATTGACGGTAAAGATTTTATAATTGCTATTGAGAAAAACGGAAAAATAAATTGTCTCGACAGAAAAGGTAAAACGCGAATTTCGTTTACAAAGACTATGCAGGCAGCTTTCCAGGAATATACTATACAAGATAATAACACTCCGGAAACCTCTTTCTTTAGTTATTATGATGCAAAAAATAATGCCGTTAATCAGCTACTTTGGAATGACAAAATAGTTTCAAAACAAGTAAATCCATCAACGATAGCTAAACAAATAGAATTTGTATCTATTAACGATGATAACAAAAAAGATATTGTACTATTAACTACCAATGGTTTCGATGTGTATGATGAAAGTGGCAATTATATATCGGGTTATCAAAATAAGTCAAAAGATCAAATTGCTATTAAACCATTTTCATTTAAAAATGAAATTTATTTTATGTTGCATTTATCAAATAATACCATTAAAATAATTGATGCCAACATGAAAGAGTTGGCAATTCCAATCATGTACTTTAGTAAAATACCCGAAGTAAAATCATTAATCTCAGGTGATAAATTAAATGTTATTGGTATATTTAAAAACCAATTAATGTGTTACGAATTACAATTAAACTAAATAAACATGAAGGGTAGATTTAACTGGTGGAAAGAATGGATTACAAAAAAACATTTATACACAAAATGCACTGATAAGTTCTTAGATGCTGATAAATTCAATTCAATTTGTGCAGGTACAGGATTACCAAACATTCATCAAAAATCAACATTTAAGTTTAAAGATGTTGCTGATGGTGCAGCACGTTTTGTAGGAAAATCTCCAAGTGGTGAAAAACCTTATGCAAGAATATATACACGATTAGGAAATCCCAATACTGAATATCTTGAAAAAGTTTTGTTTCAGTTGGAATGCCAGCATATTATAGATAATGCACTTCAGCATGATGAAAAAACACCAACTATTGCTTCATTAGTTTTTGCTTCCGGTATGGCAGCAATTACAACGGTAATATTAGGTTTTGTTAAACCTGGTGATGCAATTATTGTTGGTAATGTTTATGGCTGCACCGATTCATTCATGCGTTTTTTACAAAATCGTTTTGGTATTGAAATTCATTTTGTAGATGCAACAGATCCTGAAAACATAAAAAAGGTATTTGATGCTCATTCAAATGTATGTGCAGTTTTAATTGAAAGTCCGGATAACCCAACGTTACAGTTATGTGATATTGAAGCCATATCAAAATATACTGAAGAAAATGAAGCTTTGCTGATTGTAGATAATACATTTTGCTCGCCGTATTTACAGCAACCATTCCGATTAGGCGCTGATATAGTTGTTCACTCATTAACCAAATATGTAAACGGTCATTCTACTTCGATAGCTGGCGCAGCTCTTGGGCCTTACGAGTATTTTAGTAAAGAAGTTTATCCTGTTTATAAAGATTTAGGCCCAACACCATCTCCATTCGAGAGTTGGTTAAATAGCTTAACCATTCAGGAAATGGGGGTTCGGATGGAACACCAATGTAAAACGGCATTACGTATTGCAGAATTTCTAGAGAGTCATCCGAAAATCAGTAAAGTATGGTATCCCGGATTAAAAAGCCATGCCCAGCATGATTTATGCAAAAAACAAATGCGTAATGGCGGCGCAGTTATTTCTTTTGAAGTAAAAGGTGGCTATGAAGCGGGAGTTAAGTTGATGAATTATTTTGCGCGCCCTGATACACCAATGGAATTGGCTGTTAGTTTGGGCTCTGTAATTAGTTACATCGAGCATCCGGCAAGTATGACACATTCTGTTGTCCCGGAAGAAGACAGAAAATTAAGAGGAATCACAAATTCATTAGTTAGACTTTCAATAGGAGTTGAAGGATATTCTATATTGGCAAATGCATTGGATCAAGGATTAAATCTTTGATTAATTTTAATTTGGAAAAATTAATTCAAGACAATAGAGCAAGATAATTGGTGGTTGAGATTCATAAAGTCTCAGATTAAACGTACCCTTCGAGCAAATCAGGGTACGGATTTAATTCATTAAAACATTAAATTTATTCTCTGCTCAAAATAAATTTTTCTGTTACAACTTTGTTGTTTTGAGAAAAGCGAATGAAATAAATTCCGTTACATACATTTAATTCATTAAAATTTATTTTCA
>CAZTCG010000070.1:0-606 GCA_964612005.1 uncultured Flavobacteriaceae bacterium
TTTCTAAAATTCGTTTGTTGAGTAATAATCCAAAAAAAAGAGCAGGGTTAATTGGATATGGGTTGGAGATAATTGAAAATGTACCAATTGTTATTCCCTCAAATCCTCATAATGAAAACTACCTGAATACAAAGGTGAAAAAAATGGGACACGATATTCGTTAGTGGATTATTTTCGTTTTAATTTGCCTTCTTTCCAAGATTTAATGAACTTGGCCCAAGCTACAGGGTTTAACAAATTATTAGGTGGATATTGCCCAGCATAATATAGTTTTGTATACTGTTGTTGCATGGCATAACGATAATTTCCTTGAGCATCCATACTAATACCTTTTGCCAACTCTCGCATTTCAGATTCTTCTAAGTTTTTTTGAGCGCGATCATAATCTGTACTTGGAACATCTAATTTTAAAAACGCTTTTTTAAATTCATCGCGCGAAGGCCAGGGATAAATTGTAACAGCCGGTAAATCAATCGTATCTTTTTTTAATACTTGAATAATTGAATAATGTGCTGCTTGTAAGGTGTCTGGAATTTTGTAAATCCCATCTTTATATGCTACAGAAAAAAATTCAATGGTGTCACCAACCGAAGCTACCAAAGTAAA
>CAZTCG010000070.1:647-7244 GCA_964612005.1 uncultured Flavobacteriaceae bacterium
CAGACACTGTTCCGTGATTTGTCCCTTTTACCAGAATGGAGGTAAATGGAATAGGTTTTAAACTATCGTTGTCAACAACAACACCTGAAAACTGTACTAATTTTTTTCTTCGAGAATCAGGTGTAGTTTGGCAAAATAAATGATTGGTTATAGCAACAAAAACAACTAACAAAACAAAGCGTAAAAAAAATCTTTTGAATGATAAAATCATTAATAATAGAATTTAGTTATTCTTTACCCTTCGTTACCATTGAACTCATTACGCTCAACGTATTCTATAATTTTACCTGCAATGTCAATTCCGGTTGCTTTTTGAATTCCTTCTAAACCGGGGGAGGAGTTAACTTCCATAACTAATGGACCTCTCTCTGATTGAAGCATATCAACACCAGCAATTCCAAGTCCTAATTTTTTTGCAGCTTTAATTGCTGTTGCCCTTTCCTCTGCACTAAGTTGTATTAACTGTGCTGAACCTCCACGATGCAAGTTTGACCTGAATTCTCCTTCTTTAGCCTGACGTTTCATTGCCCCAACAACTTGTCCATCTATTACAAATGCTCTGATGTCGGCACCTTTAGCTTCTTTTATAAATTCTTGAACAAGCATGGCCGCATCCAATTTTAAAAATGCTTCGATAACCGAAGTAGCAACTTTTTTACTTTCGGCCAAAATAACACCAATTCCCTGAGTTCCTTCAAGTAATTTTACAATACATGGAGCACCACCAATGCTGTCAATTAAACTATCTATGTCACTTGTTTGGTTGGCGAATGCAGTTTTAGGCATTCCAATTCCGGCACGGGCTAAAATTTGTAAACTTCTTAATTTATCTCTTGATCTTACTAAAGCTTGTGACTCAACAGCAGTGAAAATTTTCATCATTTCAAACTGACGGACAACAGCGGTTCCATAAAAAGTTACAGAAGCACCAATTCTTGGTATTACGGCGTTTACTCCTGTAATTTCTTTTCCTTGATAATAAATATGTGGCCTTCCTTTTTCTATTACTAATACACATTTCATGTGATCCAGTAATAAAACTTCATGGCCTCTCTTTTCAGCAGCTTCTATTAGTTGTCCTGTAGAATAGATGTTTTTACTTCTAGATAATATCGCGATTTTCATAACTCAAAAATTTAAAAGTTTATAGTGTGTTTCATAAATTGTCTCTTTTATAAATTTAATTAAAAATTAATTTACTGCTATACCATTTGTATGTTTTTTACTTACATCAACAATAAATTTTTTATTTAATAATCTTCTTCCTATTAATACCGGATATTTCATGTTTGTGCGATCTGTTAAAGAAATAAGAAGTGATATTTTTTTTCCTGCCAGGATGATGTTAGTTTTTATCAAATACCTTTCTTCAGATTCACCAAAAGAACTCTTTATAATTTTTTTACCAAATTGAGTAAAGCGGAATTCTTTATCCTTGTATTCAGGATGCGAATCGTCCAATAATTTAAAGCATAAATGAGTTATTTCATTTATTTTTTTTAATTCGATATCCTTACAGTGAAGAGCAGAAGTATAAGCTCCGGTATCAATTTTAGCTTCAAGGTCAATTAAATCAAGCATAGGAAAACTAACTATTTCTTTTCTTCCAATAATCATAAGGTTTGATTTATTTCGCCTCTTCATAAAAATAGGATTTAAAAATATTTTAAATAAATGTTTAGGTTCATTTTTACATATCACCAATTACATTGGTGGCTTCTAGTAAATAAACATCTTTTTTTAGCGATTTGATCCAGTTTTGTTCGCGGGTAATTTTTATTGAATCATTTTTCATTGCATCTTCATCTATTTTCATTAAGCTTATATCAAACCCTTTAATTTCTTTCTGCAAATCATCATACTTTTTATTATTGTCTTTTTGTTTTTGTATGTCCTTTCTGTACTTATCAAGATTTAAACTGTATTTTGAATCATCTTTTTTAGATTTTATTTCTTTTGCTTCTTCTTCAATTAATTGAAATGATTTTGATTTTTTAATTCGGTCATCACTATTTTTTTTAATTTTTGAATAATTGATGGTAGTGTATTGCAAATAAGTTGCTTTATTAATTTCATCCCATGGCATAGGATAATCTAATTCTTTTTCACCCGTTTCAATCATGCTGTAAGGATCAGGTAAATTGATGTCGGGCATAACTCCACGTAATTGTGTAGTACCTCCATTTATTCTATAAAATTTTTGCATCGTTACTTTAACTGAACCTAAAGGTTTAATGGTGTCAAATTGTGGAAGCAGATAATTGTCTAAGTCTAAAAAGGATTGAACTGTTCCTTTCCCAAAAGATTGACTTCCTACCACAACAGCGCGTTTGTAATCCTGCATGGCAGCAGCTAAAATTTCAGAAGCCGAAGCACTGTTTCTATTTACCATAATTACTAATGGACCGTCATAAATTTTTGTTTCGTCGAAATCTTTTAATTCCTCTGTAACGCCATTTTTTTTACGAACCTGCACAATTGGTCCTTTTTCAATAAATAGTCCACCCATGTTTACTACTTCCTGTAAGGAGCCACCTCCATTATCTCGTAAATCAATGATGATACCTTCTACATTTTCTTTTTTTAATTTAACGACTTCATTTTTTATGTCTTCAGCACATCTTCTTGCACCGTTTCTGGTAAAATCAGAATAAAAGGTTGGAAGTTTTACATAACCAACTTTGTTTTTTCCGTTATTTAAAATTGCTGAATGAGCAAAGGTTTCATCTAATTGAATGATGTCTCTAATAATAGGAATTACTTTGGTGGTACCATCTGTTTTTTTTACTGTTAATCGAACTTCCGTTCCTTTTTTTCCTTTTATTAATTCTATAGCATCGTCAATATCCATTCCTACAATATCAACAGGTTCGTTACTGCCCTGACCAACTTTTATAATTAAGTCACCAGCCTTTAAATCACCTTGTTTGTAACTTGGGCTGCCAACTACAATTTCTGTTACTTTTATATAATCATCTTTTTGTTGTAAACGCGCTCCAATTCCTTCCAGCTGGCCACTCATACTTTGGTCAAATTTCTTTTTTTCTTTTGGCGGAAAAAATTCGGAATGAGGATCGTAAAGTGCAGTTATGGTATTAATATAGCTTGCGAAACGGTCTTTTTTATTAAATTTCTTTAAGCGTTTAAACCAATCATCAGTAAGCTTAAGTACTTTTTTTCTCGCACTTAATTCTAATGAATCAAAAGGTAAAATTTTTGCTGTTGTATCTTTTGCAGCTTTAATTTTCTCTTGATCATCCAACATTTCATTGATTCTATAAATTGCTTGGTATTTTAAATATTTTACCCACTCTTGTTTGAGCTGTTCCTCTGATTGAGCAAATTTTAATTTTTCCCCATCTGTTTCATATTGTTCTTCAGTATTAAAATCAAAAGGTTTTGCTAAAATTTCTTTGTACCAGCTTTCTTTTTCTTCAATACGTTTTAAAATGATATCGTTACTCATTTCAAAAAATTGGAAAGTTCCGTTATTGATTTGATCATCAATTTCAGTTCTGTATTTTTTTAATCGTTCAATATCCGACTGCAACAAAAACTTTTTATTGTAGTCCAATCGTTTTAGATAAAGCTCAAAAAACTTTTCTGAAAAATCATCATTAATATCTTTTGGACTATAGTGAGCGTTATTTAATCCGCTCATAATAATATCCAAAACAATTTGATTTTTATCTAATTGCAGATTAGCAATTGAAAAAGACAGCAATCCTAAAACTCCTGAAATCAGAATTGCTTTTGTAAACTTAGATTTTAAAAAATTCATATTATTAATACTCTAAATGTAAGCAAAGAATTTATTTAAATAAAAAATAATGTTGTTAGCGAATAAAATAAATTGTTGAAATTATTTTTAAATCAATTCTGCTTAAAAAATTACTTTCGTGTTTTAGTAAACACAATTTGTGCCATGATAGAATTTAAACGCGCCGAACTTGATACTCTTTCTGTTCATTATGTTGGAAATAAAGGAAATGGTGAGGAATCAGCATTTTCAAATCATCCCTTCAAATTTAATGAAGACTTTGTAAAAGAAACATTAATGGGATTTTTTTTAACACCATTTAAGACAGATATATATTATCAGTTTTCAAAAATAGGTGATTTAGATTTAAAAAACGTTCAATCGCTGGTGCAAGACATCTTTAATTCCAGGGCTACATTTCACGAGTTATCAATTGAGTTGGCAAAGCATCTCTATCATCAAAGTAACCATCCTAAAATAAAAGGTGGGGAGTTTTATGTTGCTTATTTCAAACATGTTTCTGTTGATGGTGAATTAACAGATGCAATAGGGATTTTTAAATCCGAGAACAAGGAAACCTACTTGAAAATATTTCAACATTTAGATGAGTTTGATATCAGTTGCGAAAATGGCATCAACATTAATAAATTAGATAAAGGATGTTTGATTTTTAATACAGCTTCAGAAAATGGGTATAAAATTAGCATCATAGACAACAGTCATAAAATAGCTGAAGCAGCTTTATATTGGACAGAAGATTTTTTGAATGTAAAAATAAGAGAGGAACGTTTTTTTCATACACAGCAATTACTTAATACTGCGACTGCTTTTTGCAAGGAAGTATTAACAGAAGAAAACAATGTTGAGCGTCCTGATCAGATGTTGATTATGAATCGATCATTGAATTATTTTAAAGAGAAAGATAAATTCAATATGCGTGAATTTGAAAATGAAGTGATGGGAGCACCCGAATTGGTTGATGCATTTAGAGATTATTCTGAGCAGTATAATAAAGAAAATCATTTAAATGCTATCGAGGATTTTGATATTTCTAAAACAGCAGTGAAAAAAAATCAAAAATACCTACGCTCTGTAATTAAATTAGATAAAAACTTTCATGTTTATGTTCACGGAAGACACGATTTTATAAAAAGAGGTTATGATGAAGAAAAAGGAATGAATTTTTATACCTTATATTATAGCAAAGAGGAATAATAGTTCTCATAAAATTATTTTTTTCTGAAAAAATTGCGGAAATATATTTTTTTATTAATTTCGCAATCCCTTTTAAGCCTCTGACTGCAAAGTGCAGTGTATGCCTAAATGGTAAATTACAAAAATAATCAGTCATGAGTTTATTATTAGATTATGTAAATCAGCAATTATCACCGGCAGTAAATCATCCGAAATTCAAAGCTGGAGATACAGTAACAGTTAACTACAAAATTAAAGAGGGCGACAAGGAAAGGGTACAGCAGTATACTGGAATTGTAATTATGCGTCAGAATCATCCTTCAACAGCTTCTTTTACGGTACGTAAAATGTCTAATGGAGTAGGTGTTGAACGTATTTTTCCATTAAACTCACCTTTTATTGAAAGTATTGAAGTAAATAAAGTTGGTATTGTTAGACGTGCTAAATTATTCTACCTTCGTGAAAGAACTGGTAAATCTGCTCGTATTCGTGAAAAAATCATTTCAAACGAGTCAAAATAATAATTACAATTTTTTAATAAAAAAAACCGACTTTGTTAGTCGGTTTTTTTATTTGGCGCTACTCATATAATCTTGCAGAATAATTGTTGCACTTACCATGTCAACAGTCGCTTTATTTTGTCTGTCTTTTTTCTTTAAACCGCCAAGAAGCATTGTTTGTTGGGCAATTTTAGAGGTAAATCGCTCGTCAATTCTGTAAATTGGAACATTAGGGAACTTTACCTTTAGTTTTTTAATAAATTCATTAACTTTTGGAGCAATTAACGAATCTTGGTTTTGAACTGTTTTTGGTTCACCTACAATAAAACATTCTATGTTTTCAGATTTAGAATAGTTTTCAATAAACCCAATAACACTTTTAGTGTCAATTGTAGTTAAGCCTGTAGCAATTATTTTTAGGGGATCAGATACGGCAATTCCCGTTCTTTTTGTTCCAAAATCTATTGCCATTAATCTTCCCATTTTTTTTATGCTAAAGTATTCAATTATAATCTATAGTTTTTACATTGAATCACAATAATGAAGTTTTTTTCCTAAAGTATTTATTTTTGTTTTATATTTTTTTAATTCAAATAAATAATATACATTTGCACCTCTAAAATTGAATTTTAAAAATTAGAATAAGATGTATTTAACAGCAGAAGTAAAAAAAGATTTTTTTAAAAAACACGGTGGATCAGAAAAAAACACTGGATCAACTGAAGGTCAAATCGCTTTGTTTACACACAGAATCTCTCATTTAACAGGGCATTTACAAAACAATAAAAAAGATTACAATACTCAACGTTCACTTATCAACTTAGTTGGTAAACGCAGAAGTTTGTTGGATTATTTAAAGAAAAAAGACATTATGAAATACAGAGAGTTGATCAAAACTCTTGATATTCGTAAATAATGAAATATTAAAAATTAAATCAGAAGGCATCCGATTATTCGGTTGCCTTTTGTTTTTTTATACAAATTCGGACACAAAATAAATAACAGACACAAAAATAAGATATTATCAGAAAACATTATGATAACGAATGCAAAGTCTTCATTTTATAAATAGTGCGTTCAATATTTTTATATTTACATTTTTGTACATACATTATGTTTTTATTTCATCAATAGTACTAATAT
>CAZTCG010000070.1:7254-7717 GCA_964612005.1 uncultured Flavobacteriaceae bacterium
AACAAACACAAAAACAAAAACAAAAAAAAGATGACACAATTAGGTACACAACACACATTCGACATTGGAGATGGAAGAATGATCACCCTGGAAACAGGAAAATTGGCAAAGCAAGCAGATGGATCAGTAGTCGTAAAAATGGGCGACACCATGATTTTAGCTACTGTAGTTAGTAATAAAGATGCAAAGGATGGAGTAGATTTTTTACCATTAACAGTTGATTATCAAGAAAAATATGCCTCTGTGGGGAGATTTCCCGGAGGATTTTTAAAGCGTGAAGCTCGTTTGTCAGACTATGAGGTTTTAATCAGCCGTATCGTGGATCGCGCTATGCGACCATTATTCCCGGAAGATTATCATGCTGATACTCAAATTCAGCTTTCATTAATTTCATCCGACAAAAAAACAATGCCTGATGCATTGGTTGGTTTAGCCGCTTCGGCAGCTGTTGCAGTTTCTGATA
>CAZTCG010000071.1:0-1773 GCA_964612005.1 uncultured Flavobacteriaceae bacterium
TTTTTTTTCTTTAAAAGTTTAGTTCCATTAACAGAGTATCTTCTGTAGTGTTCCGCTTCTTTTATATGAAGTTGGTCATCATCATGATAAGCAAGATATTTATCAAAACAACTACTCGCTTTTTCAAATTGATAATCATGATGGTAGGCTCTACCCAAGTAATATAAAATAATATGGTCGCTTGGACTTTCTTTAAATGCTTTTTCTAAAATGGCTATTGTTTCTTGTTTTTTTGTGGTTAGATGAATGCCACATTCACCTTGTTTAAATTTAAAATATGGATTAGGGTCGCCTGATTTTACAATTGAATCGAAAATTTGGTATGCACCAAGCCAATCTTCTTTTTCAATTAATTTTTCGCCTTGTTTTGCGAGTTTTGAAACATTTACTGATGATTGGGCAAAAACAATTGCTGAATTATAAAAACAATAAACCAGCGCAATTGACAAAATTGATTTTGTAAGTTTTTTTAAATTAACTACTACTTTTTTAAAAAGTATGTTTTTAAATTCATTAAACATAAGCTATATATTTTAGAACTGTATTATTGGAAAAAATTATTTGTGGCTAATTCTTTCATGGTATATCGTTTGCCGTCCAAAAAGCCAACAATCCACGCTCCATTAATGCCTTTAGCAATAATTTTTTTTCTAAGTTCTTCGGCTTCTTTTAACGATTTACAGTTCCCTAAAGTTATACGAGTGAACCCATCAGGGTAGTTTTGTTTGTCTAAACTTCCAAAGCCGTAAATTTTTACTTGATTAGCAACTTCTTGATTGGTGTATGCACCAACTTGAACTTTAAAGTTTATTTTTTTTATACTTATTTTCCCTTCTTCTTTAACTAATAACGCATGCGTTTCAGGGCTATTAAAGTCTTTATCTTTAAATGAACTAAAATCAACCACGTTTGATTTATTTAAACTTGTGTTTTCAGTTGCTTCATTCTGCTTTTCATCACTTTTTTTAACTGCAACAATTTCATCTGATTTTTTTTCATTATTTGATGTTTCTTGCTTTTTTTCTTCACTTACCGTTTCAGATTTAATTGGCTCCGGAGTTTGTTTATTTTCGTTTATAGATTCTTTATTTACAGCTACTTCTGTACTTTCAGTTTTTTGTGTTGTTGTGTTATTTTCCTCTATTTTTTTAGCGTTTGGTTCTTCTTGTTTTACTTCGTTATTGACTATTGCGATTGATGATTCTTGCTTTGATTCAACATCTGCGTTTGCAGTTTTTTGTGTTGTTGCGTTATTTTCTTCTATTTTTTTAGCGTTTGTTTCTTCTTGTTTTACTTCGTTAGATGTTTTAGCTGATTCTTGATTATTTTCTGTAGTTACAGCAACAATTTCTTTTTTATCCTCTTTTATTTTTTCAGTTTCCGTTTCTTGTTTTTCTTCATTTTGGGTAGATACAATTTGATTATTGGTTTGTTTTGCAGCAATTTCCTCAGGTGTGTCTTCTCTCGCATCTCTTGTTCCTAGTTCAGAAAAACTTAAATTATCTCCTACAAAAATAAAGTAGTCGAAACCGGTTTCAGCCTTTGTAATTTCTTCTGTTTTAAATTGATCTTTTAAATAAATTTTATCAGCATCTTTAATTCGTTCATCATAATTATAGAACTCAACATGATAGCTCTTGTTTTTAAATAATCCTCTAAATTCAATACTGCCATCTTGCGCGGTTGTTTTTTTATCCATTAATTCTTCGTCTTCATTTTTAATTTTCACTTCTAAATTGGATACAGGTTTTTTTGATTGATCTAAAACTATCA
>CAZTCG010000071.1:1783-7686 GCA_964612005.1 uncultured Flavobacteriaceae bacterium
AAGATTGGAGGCTGTTAAAAAAGAATAAGGAAATTAAAAACAAACTTGAAACTTTCATAATTCACAATTTTAAAGTGTTAAAGAGACGAGAAGACTCCACAATTTATGTTAAAAACACAGTACATTATTTTTTATAAAGTTAATAAAAATATTCTTCAATAGTTTAATGTTTTTAATTATTGCTACTTTATACTATCTACAACTTTTAATCCTAGTAGACCATCTTTGAAATAAATAGTTAATGTATCGTTTTTTTGTAGGATTTTATTTTGCATTCTAACAATAAAAAAATCTTTGTAAGCATTATTTTCTAATTCAAGTAAACTAATGTTATCAAACTTAGTTTTTCCTACAATTTTATGCTTTTCAATGTGGTGATCAATTGGAATATAATTTAGCCAGAAGAATAATGAAAGCTGTACGATAACAGTGGCAAAACAGGTTCCAACTATGGTTTGACTGTTTTCGATATCAGTTTTAAATTTGATAACAAAAACATCAATTATTACAAGTAATAAAACGAGTATTATGGTATAGTAAATACTAAACATTACTTTAGGATATAGGTAAACCAGTGATGCCATGCCAATAAAAAAAGAACCAATAAAAAATGTTGTTCTTTTTGTATCAGATATATCAAATAATTTGTTTTTAACTTTTTTCGACATCAGTTAAATTTAAACATTCTTTAATACGAATTTGAATAAGGCAATTGAAAAATGATATAGGTAAAAACTTCTTTTTTTTATTACTTTTGACTCCTCAAAATTAACATTGAACGTTTAAACCACAGAGATATGCAAAAAATCGGCTTGCAACTAACTGCTCAAGAAATTTACAGTATCAACAATTCCTCTTTAAAAGACGCGATTGTTCAATTTAACGGAGGCTGCACTGCAGAATTAATTTCCAAAGATGGGCTAGTCTTAACCAATCACCACTGTGGCTATGATGCCATCGCAGAACTTTCAACTGCCGACAATAACCATTTAAAAAATGGGTTCTGGGCACCAAGCAAAAAAGATGAATTAAAACCAAAAAGTTTATTTGTTCGTTTCTTCGTTCGTATGGACGATTGTACAAAACGCATACTTTCAAAAGTAACTGCAGGTATGACCGAAGCTGAACGCGACAAAGCAATAGGCCAAGAAATTTCGGCTATTGAAAAAGAAAACAACGAAGGAGGTAAATACGTAGTTTCTGTTCGCTCATTCTTTCAGGGAAATGAGTTTTACTATTTTGTATATCAGGATTACAGAGACGTTCGCTTGGTAGGTACACCACCTGAAAACGTTGGTAAATTTGGCGGCGATACGGATAATTGGGAATGGCCTCGTCACACAGGTGATTTTTCTATGTTCCGTATTTATGCAGATGCAAACGGTAATCCTGCTGATTACTCACCAAACAATGTTCCTTTAAAACCTAAAAAACATTTAAAAGTTAACATTGGTGGAGTAAAAGAAAACGATTTTGCAATGATTTTAGGTTATCCTGGCCGTACGAACAGATGGATGCCGGCTGCAGGAATTGAGCAAAATGTAAAATTCGCTTATCCGGCTTGGGTTGAAGGAGCAAAAACCGGAATGGACCAAATGAAAAAATACATGACCCAATCCGAAGCATTGAATTTGGTTTATGCATCTAAATATGCAGGAACTGCTAACTACTGGAAAAACCGTCAGGGAATGATTGATGCATTAACAAAATTCCAAACTGCAAAAACAAAAGCTGAGCAGGAAGCAAAATTTGATGCCTGGGCAAACAAACCTGAAAACAAGGCAAAATACGGAAACGTTGTGGCTACCATCAATAAATATTATGGAATGACTAACGAAAAAGCAAGACATGATAATTATTTAATGCAAATGATGCGTACATCTGCTTACGGAACCATCTCAAGAGGTTTTGGAAAACAATTAATTGCTTATGCGGGAGCTGATGAAAACAAACGTAAAGAAATGAGAGCAGACATGGAAGAAATGGCAAAAGAGTTTTTTGCTGAATTACATATACCTGCTGAAAAAGACATTATGCTTGCTCAATTGAATTTGTACACAAGTAAATCTACCGGTTATGCTGTTGCTCCAGGCATTGCTAAAATTGGGAAAGATTTTGAAAAATACGTTAACACTGCTTTTGCATTAAGTATCTTCACTTCATTAGATAAAGTAAAATTATTCCTTGATTTACCAAATGAAAACATGATTAAAGGTGATCCTTTGTATGCATTTTCTGATGATATCATTGCTCACTTAAATGCAAAATCAGATGAATTAAAAAAAGCACAGGATGAATATACTGCTGCTTATCGTTTATTAGTAGAAGGATTAAGAGAATCTAAACTTGCACCGATTCAATATCCTGATGCCAATTCAACACTTCGTTTAACTTATGGAAAAGTTAGAGCATTGCCTGCTGATAAACGCAACGATGCAAAAGTGAACAATTACACTACCATGGAAGGAATGATTAAAAAATATAAACCGGGTAACAGCGAGTTTGATTTATTCCCTAAAATGCTTGATATGTACAATAAAAAAGATTTTGGTAGATATGCCGATTCTAAAGGATACATGCCGGTTAATTTCTTAACCGATAACGACATTACCGGAGGTAACTCAGGCTCACCTGTATTGAATGGCAAGGGAGAATTAATTGGTTTGGCATTTGACGGTAATATTGAAGCAATGGCAGGAGATGTTATTTTTGATAAAAAATTACAACGCACTATCAATGTAGATATTCGTTACGTGCTTTGGCTGATTGAAAAGTATTCAGGCGCTAAACACATTGTAGATGAGATGGATATTACTCAATAAATAGTATTTAACTATTTAAAAAAAGAGGTTGTCATTTGGCAACCTTTTTTTTTGGAATTCACGAATTACTGTCAATAACTAATTTACTAAATCCAAATTACAGGTTGTAGTAGGGTCATTTATTAAATAGCTTTGTGATGAATTAAAATATGCCACAAAAAGAAATTTTACTTGACATTAAGAATTTAGTCACACAGTTTAATAATGGTGGCGAATATATTAATGCAGTTGATGATATTTCGTTTACCTTGCATAAAGGAGAAACAATAGGGATTGTGGGTGAGTCAGGATCAGGGAAATCAGTTACTTCGCTCTCCATCATGAATTTGATTCCAAATCCACCGGGTAAAATAGCTGGAGGAGAAATCTTATTTCAATCTAGGCAATCAGGTTTAATCGATTTAACTAAACTCTCGGTTAAAGAAATGAGGCAGTTTAGGGGAAATGAAATAGCGATGATATTTCAAGAGCCTATGACTTCTTTAAATCCTGTTTATACATGCGGAGATCAGGTTATGGAAGCGATAATACTTCATCAAAAAATCGATAAACAAACTGCACGACAAAAAACACTTGAATTATTTAAAAAAGTTCAATTACCAAGGCCGGAAGAATTACTGGATGTTTATCCTCATCAAATTTCCGGTGGACAAAAACAACGGGTAATGATTGCAATGGCCATGAGCTGCAACCCGAGTGTTTTAATTGCCGATGAACCAACCACAGCATTAGATGTTACTGTTCAAAAGACCATATTAGATTTAATGCTTGAGCTCCAGTTAGAAAACAATATGGGCATTTTATTCATCACTCACGATCTTGGCGTAATTGCTGAGTTGGCCGATAAAGTGATTGTAATGTATAAGGGTAAAATTGTAGAACAAGGACCTGTGCTGGATATTTTTACTAATCCAAAACATCCATACACCAAAGGTTTATTGGCTTGCAGGCCTCCATTAAACAAAAGAATTCATTATCTGCCAACAGTGAGTGATTTTATGGAAGTGCAAGAAGACGGGAGCATAAAAGAAAAACAAAAAAGCATTGAAGATGCTTTAAAAAATGCAATAGTTAGTGAAGAAGAAAGAAAAACTCAACATCAACAACTTTACTCACGTAAAAAAATATTGGAATTGCATGATGTTAAAACCTGGTTTCCAGTAAAACGTAATTTTTTAGGAAAACCCCTGCAATTTGTAAAGGCTGTTGATGATATTACTTTTGATGTATATGAAGGCGAAACACTTGGTTTGGTAGGTGAATCAGGTTGTGGAAAAACTACATTAGGGAGAACTATCCTTAGATTGATAGAGCCTACTAGCGGCAGAATAATTTTTGACGGAAAAGATATTTCAAAAATTTCGAAAGAAGAGTTGAGGGCATTAAGAAAAGATATTCAAATTATTTTTCAAGATCCTTACTCATCACTAAATCCAAGAATAACGATTGGTGAAGCAATTATGGAGCCGATGCGTGTTCATGGAATTTTGGCTAACGATAATGAACGAAAAACGAAAGCACTACAACTATTAAATAGAATTGGATTAACTGAAAAGCAATTCTATCGTTATCCTCATGAGTTTTCCGGAGGCCAGCGCCAGCGCATTTGTATTGCAAGAGCTTTAACAATGCAGCCTAAATTCATTATCTGCGACGAATCTGTTTCTGCATTAGACGTGTCTGTACAGGCATCAGTATTAAATTTATTAAACGAACTCAAAAATGAATTTAAGTTTACTTATATTTTTATTTCTCATGATTTATCTGTAGTCAAATTTATGAGTGATAGAATGGTAGTAATGAATAAAGGAAAGATTGAGGAAATGGGTGATGCAGATGAAATATGCAATAATCCAAAATCAGAGTACACCAAAAAACTAATCAGTTCAATTCCGAAAGGAAGAATTGAAGATATCGTCGATGCCATAAATAAAAAAACTATACTAACAACATAAAACAAAATGAAAAAGCAACTGCTTGATTTCGATTGCGATTATGATTTTATGTTGTTTGCTGTTTCAAGTGTAGAGCCAGACTATAAGTTTTGCCTCGAATTAAACAAAGTATTACACTTACACTTGGAAAAAGAGTTTCCGTTAACACTATCTCATGAAAATTACGAGGATGATTTTTTGTTCTCATTCTACAGTTTTTTTAATGAAGATCTTCATTTGAATTATCAATTAATAGCTAACAAAAGTTACAATTTAGTTCAGGAAAAAAAACAGAAATTAAAAACGAATCAACCCGGACTGTTTGATGAAGATTCAGGATTACATAACGGAAAGATAAATTTTTTTATTCCCGAACTTTCCGCATACGATTATCTTTTTTTAATCAGAAGCACATATCAACCTTCAATCGCAAAAAATGCAGAAACACTAATAAATTCTATTGCTACTGTATTAAAAGTAGATTTTTTTGAAGTGTCTGATCTTGAAAGTAGGGATAACCTTATTTGGGAGTGATTTTTGATTTCTGCAATTTACTTAACTTAAAACCTTAATCATTGTTTTTCAGGATGTTAAAATTGAGGAAAATTCTCTTTTTTTTTGTTTTTTGAAAAACAATATTTTATGTTTGTATACTTATTTAATAATAATTGTTTAACTTAAAATCAATACAAATGAAAAAATCACTACTCTTAGGCTCAGCGCTATTGGTTGGTGTTGGTGCTTTTGCACAAACAAACCGTTATGCTTTGGGTAAACAGTTGGTAACGAAGAAAACGCGTGCAGCAATTGACGTAAACGCTTCGGAAACAGCTCAAATTAAGCCTGTTGCGCACAACAGCACATTAATCACATCTACGCCGTTCACAGCTTCAAGAAACGGATTTGGTATGTTGGTGGAAGAAACAGTTCCACTTTCTTACAATCAAGATTTGAATATGGTTGCTTTCACCATGCGTATTCCTCCAACTACTGGAACTTTCGCATATGCAACAACGGGTATTACTTCTGCAAACAGTGGTCATATGATTACACATTATACTACTGATAACGGAACAACATGGAATCGTGCTTCTTTATTTACAGCAACTTCAACAACAGTTGGTGGTGCTTTAGCGCGTTACCCAAG
>CAZTCG010000072.1:0-6697 GCA_964612005.1 uncultured Flavobacteriaceae bacterium
TATTAATTCATCTTTTCCTTTTTGTGTTAAACTAATAATGTGATCTGAATGAATCAAAAATTCTTTTTCTTTATTCTTAAAATAAGAATAGACTTTCTTATAAATTGGATTATTCAAATTCCATGCGCCCGCATCCACCTTTTCATTTGCCCACAAACCGCGCATATCGAACAAGAATTTAATTTCAAATTTTCGTTTAAAAACTAAACCAACAAGCGAAGAAATATATCCTCTGCAATGCAGTAAAGAAAAGTTTTTTTCTCGATGTAGTTTTAAAGCAAGTTGTTGAATAAAGTAAACATCCCAAACTGTTGAAAAAACAGGAGGCCATTTGTGATAAGAAAGAGGATGCCAATTAATTTGATTTTCAGAACAAATATCTGCGATTGTTTCTTTATTTTTTTCAAATTTCTCTTTTTTCTCGCAACTGATTAATGTAAAACGAAATCCTTTTTTACTTAATTCGATTATGTAAGGCAAAACCTGACTCTGACCCAATTGATCGGTCATGCCGTCATATGAAATATATAAAATCTGTTGCAATTTTTATCTAAATAGAAATCAAAAATGCCAAAGATAACTAAAAAAAATAGCTGAATTAATTGGTGATAACTACCAAAACAAATGGCAGATTTCAAATAGGATAATAATTTTAAATATGCTGAACAAAATTTTGTCAGTTTATCGTTTTTTCTATTTTTGTAAACCTTTTTTAAAAAAACAAAAATGAAAATATTAGTTGCAATAAGTAATGTGCCAGACACTACAGCAAAAATTTCTTTTACAAATAATGACACTGAATTTAATTCAGCCGGGGTAACTTATATCATTAACCCATATGACGAGTGGTATGCATTGGTTCGTGCTTTAGAGTTAAAAGAAACTGGAAAAGCAACTCATGTAACTTTAATACATGTTGGCTTAGCTGACAGTGAGGCTACTATCCGTAAAGGTTTAGCTATTGGTGCGGATGATGCAGTAAGAATTAATTCTGCAGGTCCGGATGCGTTTTTTGTTGCTAATCAAATTGCAGAATACGCGAAAAATAATTCATATGAACTTGTTTTAGTTGGTAAAGAAACCATCAATTTTAATGGCTCTTCAGTTGGCGGAATGATTGCAGGAGTAACCGACTGGGCTTTTGTTTCATTAGCAACTAAATTAGATGTTGATAGCGGTAAAGTTACATTAGAGCACGACATTGATGGCGGAACTCAGGTAGTAGAAGCAAATTTGCCATTAGTAGTGTCATGTGCAAAAGGAATGGCAGAGCAACGTATACCAAATATGAGAGGTATTATGGCTTCCAGAACCAAACCTATTACTGTTGTTGAACCAACATCAAACGAGCAATTAACACAGGTAAAATCGTTTACTTTAGCGAAGGGAAGAACAGAGTGTAAATTTATTGACGAAAATAATATTGATGAGTTAGTAAATTTATTACATACAGAAGCAAAAGTGATTTAATTTAAAAATTTAAAAAAGAAGTTTATGTCAGTTCTAGTATATACAGAAGTCAATAAGGGAAAAGTAAAAAAATCATCATTAGAATGTGTTAACTATGGTGCTCAAATTGCTCGCACTTTGGGCACGAGCGTAACTGCAATTGTTGCTAATGCAGATGAACAATCACTTACTGAAATAGGTAAGGCTGGTGCATCAAAAATTTTAGCTGTAAAAAATAATTCAATTGGCGCAGATAGTATGCAAATAAGTGCTCTTGTAGAACAAGCTGCAAAAGCAGAAAATAGCAAGGTTATAGTTTTTGCATTTGATGTAACAGGTAAAGCTGTTGCTCCTCGCCTTTCAGGAAAATTAAAAGCGGGCCTTGTTGCCGGTGCAGTAGATTACCCTGTTTTAAACGGAACTTCTCTTGAAGTAAGAAAAAATGTTTTCTCAGGAAAAGCTACATCCGTTTATGCAATTACAAGTGACGTTAAAATTATTTCATTATTGCCAAATTCATTTCCTATTAGTTTAGGCGATCAATTAGCTTCAGTGGTTGATTTTAATGTAGATTTAACTGCAGTTAAATCAGGAATAACGATCAAAGAAACAAAAACAAACTCAACAGGCAATACAATTCCGTTACCAGAGGCTGAATTAGTTGTATCTGCTGGAAGAGGCATGAAAGGTCCAGAAAACTGGGGATTAGTTGAAGATTTAGCAAATGTTATTGGAGCTACAACAGCCTGCTCACGTCCGGTTGCTGATATGCATTGGAGACCACACCACGAACATGTTGGGCAAACAGGAATAGCTATTCGTCCGAATTTATATATTGCTATAGGTATTTCAGGCGCAATACAGCATTTAGCCGGTGTTAATGGAAGTAAAACAATTGTTGTAATTAATAGCGACAAAGAAGCGCCATTTTTTAAGTCTGCCGATTACGGAATAATTGGTGATGCATTTACCGTTTTACCTAAACTTACTGAGGCTATAAAAAAATTAAAAGCTAACGCTAACTAACAATTTGTTTTTCTTTTTTGCTTATCTTTCATAAATGAAAAAAATCAGACTGGACATTGTAGGGTTGAGTTATAGTCAAACTCAAACAGGTGCGTACGCACTTGTTTTGGGAGAAAGTGGGGGCAAAAGAAGATTACCAATAATTATTGGTGGTTTCGAGGCGCAAGCCATTGCCATTGAGCTGGAAAAAATGACACCCAGCAGACCTTTAACTCATGATTTATTTAAATCATTTGCTCAGGTTTTTGATATTGAAGTAACTGAAGTTATTATCTATAATCTTGTTGAAGGCATTTTTTTTGCTAAAATAATCTGTTCAAACGGAGTTAGCGAGCATGAGATTGATGCAAGAACAAGCGATGCCATAGCCTTAGCAGTTCGATTTAATTGTCCTATATCAACATACGACTTTATATTATCTTCATCCGGAATTTTGTTAGAAGATGATTCACAAGGCTTACCTTCCGGAAATAGCGATGAAATGATAGAAAATCAGATTAATTCTTTAATTGAAGATTCAGAGGGTGAATATTCTGCAAAATCAACGGAAGAACTGAAAACAATGCTTCAAAGTGCTCTTGAAAACGAACAATATGAAGCTGCATCAAAAATAAGAGATGAAATAAACTCCAGAAAAAAATCGTAATTATTAATAATAGTCTTAGGTTTAACTTTCTATTTTATTTTTGTTTATTTTATCTTTTTATATTATTTTTAACAATCTTTAAATTTAAATTTTACTATGCATATTGCCATAGCCGGAAACATAGGTTCAGGAAAAACAACTTTAACGTCTCTTCTGGCGAAACACTATAAATGGCAGCCTCATTTTGAAGATGCCGATGATAATCCATATCTAAATGATTTCTATGAGGACATGCAAAGATGGTCATTTAACCTGCAAGTGTACTTTTTAAATTGTCGTTTTGGTCAGGTACAAGATATTCGTAAAAGTGGTAAAACAGTAATCCAAGATAGAACGATTTATGAGGATGCGTATATTTTTGCGCCAAATCTTCACTCTATGGGATTAATGACTACGCGTGATTTTGAAAACTATTTTTCTCTTTTTAAATTAATGGAGAGCCTAATCAAAGCTCCCGATTTAATTATCTATTTAAGAGCATCTGTTCCAACTTTAGTAAAACAAATTCAGAAAAGAGGAAGAGAGTATGAAAATGCAATACGTTTAGATTATCTTAAACGTTTAAATGAAAGATACGAAGCTTGGATTTCTTCTTACGACTCAGGTAAATTCATTATCATTGATGTTGATGATTTAAATATTGAAGATTCTGGAAGTAATTTGAAGCATTTTCTTTTTTGGAACATAATTTATTTGAGCTGTACGATTTGAATATTGAGGACCGTCCGGAAGATTTAGGGAAAATTATTCGTCAAATTGATTCACAGATTAACGGACTTTTTTAAGAAGTGGAAAATAAGACGAGCATAGATTATACTTTTTTTGAATCTCGTTTTGAAGATTTGTTAAAATCTTTGTCTATTGACAACGCTGTACTTGTAAAACATTTTGGAGAATTAAATCAAGACGTTATTTCCTCACTTGAGGGGCAGGTTGAAACTAGTATTATTGAAAAAGCAGTTCCAAAAGGCCCGTTGAGAAAAATATTTTTTATAGCAGTTGAAACACTTCAAAATATGCATATACATGGGCATAAAAATACTGAAGGACAACAACGCAGTTTTTTTATTCTTACAAAAAACAACAATGAAGTAAATCTTATTTCAGCAAATTTAATTCATAATAAATCAGTTCCTATTCTTGAAAAACAAATAGATACAATTAATGATTTTGATGATCCAGCTGAATTGAAAAAGTATTACATGGATCATTTAGAAACGAATCAAATTTCTGAAAAAGGGGGGGCTGGTTTGGGTTTTATTACCATTGCCATGAAATCGGGTAATAAACTGAAAATAAATTTCAGTAAGATAGACGATCACTATTCCATGTTTTTATTGAATTCTAAGGTTAATATTGAATAACCGCTTTTTAAAATCGAACTACGTAATTAGCTTGAAGTAAAACCTGTGTAAAAGTAAGCGCTGTACTATTCACTAAAGTTGGCTGAAACAAATAATAATTTTCCTTCCAGTTTCTAAAAACAAGTGCAACATCAATGTATCTTGTCGGTTGATACTGCCAACCAATTCCCATTGAATAATTTTGCCGTGAGTTAAATCCTGAAAATGAATTTCCAAAAGGCGATCCTATAGCTGCAAACCCAAATCGTAAACTAACCAGATTAATGTTCCACTCAATGCCACATCGGTAATTAATTGTTTGACTGTACTTGTTTTGTATTCCCTTATTTACGTCTTCAAAAGAATACGATTTTGAACTTAAATTACCTCGTTGATAATTCATGTATTCAGCATCAATATTTAGCGAAAGTATTTTTTTAAAAACAAAGGCGCCCGAAATTCCAAATCTTAATGGCGTTTTAATTTTGTATTTAAAATTCCCCGGACCCGAGGAATCATTAATAAAAACATTTTTTTGTCCGAATAATGAGTCAAAACTAACATCCATACGATTTGAATAGCCGTCGGTTAAACTTATTGCTGTTGGAGTATGAACATAGGCTCCAAGTCTTATATATTCATTTAATCTTGAAATATAGCCAAGTTTTAAATTTACTCCCACAGTTCGAGTTTGTATTGTTTCAGTAAACTTTAGATTTTTGTAATATTCTGTGCTATCACCTAAATCAAATTCTTCATAAATAGCATTATAATTCCACTTACCACTTAAAATACCAATTGAGGCCCCAAAATAATGTTTATTATCTATCGCATACCCATAATTTAAACCATAAGAATTTATACCACCATCAACTTGAATAGTTTTTTGTTGTTGAAATGATTTATCTAAATAAAAATAAGTTCCATAATCGGTAAGAGTACCTGGCATAGTGTCAATTAAATAAGTATTGAATGCTAAGCCTTCATAAAATGGATTCAGCTGAGCTGGTGCATAATTTTGTGCTGCACTTAAAAAATCATTGATAATGCTTTGCTGATAGGCACTTCCTTTTATAGTACTATTTTGCTGAAATTGAGCTAATTTATTGTAGGTTAAACTTATTACATGCCTTCTGCTCCAATCTTTAAATTTTTTTCTGCTAGTTTCATCTTTAAATGGTGATTCTTCTTCTACAGCATTTGCCATACCTATATTTCCAATAAATAAATTTAATCTAAAATCATTGGTTTTTGTATTATTATATGAAGCATTACATGTTGTAGTTTGTAAACCAAGAGAGGCATTAAATTCACCTTTTCGATATAGGGCAATACCTGCCGGGTTAAAATTTACACAAGATAAGTTTGCTCCAAGAGCACCCATGCTTCCTCCAAGCGCTATAAATCGAGCATCTCCGCCAATTGAAGGTTGAGAATAGCGAAGTACATCCAGGTCGTTTTGTGAAAATAATTTGCTAAAAAAAACAATTGATAGAAAAATATGGAGATGAAAGTTTTTCATTTTATACACTAAAGGTATAAACAAAATGGTTATTTAGTTTCAGTAATGGTCTTTAAAAAATTTCAGACAAATACCAAGTTGCTAAATCAGGCAATTCTTACTGATTTGTTTTTTTAACCTGTTTTAAATTTAACAAGTTCATTGGGTTATTGCCAAGATTACTAATGTTATGCCGCACCAAACGAATAATTTGATCGTAGTATAAAGGAATAACAGGCGCGTCATCAATTAATAATTGATCCATTTTTTGATAAAGCGCTATTTTTAATGAATCGTTTTTTTCCATTTGTGCCTCATCAAACAATCTATCAAATTCTTCATTTCGGTAATGTGTATAATTAAACCCATTTGGAGAAAAATTTTTAGAATAAAATAAACTCATAAAATTTTCTTCATCGGCATAATCGCCAATCCAAGATTTTTTAAACATGTTAAATTCATTCTTAGCAACACCCGTTTTTAATACAGTTGAATTCTGAATATTAATTTTTAGTTTAATGTTGTTGTCATTCAATTGCCCCTGTATATATTCTAAAATATCCATGTAATTTTCGGTTGTATTCAAAGTAATAACAGGTAACCCTTTACCATTTGGAAAACCGGCATCTGCAAGGTATTTCTTCACTTGTTCAGGGCTAAAATAATACCCTTTCACTTTTTTTGGATTGTACGATTTTAATCCTTTTGGAATGAAGCCGGAATTAGCAGGAT
>CAZTCG010000072.1:6805-7659 GCA_964612005.1 uncultured Flavobacteriaceae bacterium
ATAATCCGTTTTAATATAAGGTTGTGTTTGAAGGTAAAATTTATCCTGATAAAAAGATTTTAATTTACCATCAGCATCTAACACCTCCGACGGATTAAAAGCATCTATGCCTGAAAGCATATCAATATCTCCTTTTAAAAACTGCATAAAAGCAGCTTCTTTTTCTCGAATAAATGTTACTGAAACAGCATCGAGATAAGGAAGACGCAGCTTATTTTCAAATTCAAAATAGTTTTCATTCTTGTGCATTACCAATCGTGTACCTTCTTCCCAATACTTAAATTTAAATGGACCCGTACCAACTGGATTTCTCCTGAAATCTTCCTTATATTTTTCAACTGCTTCTTTAGGAACAACAGAAAAAAACTTCATTGTTAAAATACCCAGGAATGGACTAAATGGTTTTTTTAAATGAATGATAAATGTTTCTTCATTTGGCGATTCAAAACCTTTAATTCCTTTTTCCTGATTAATATTTTCAAGCAATGATAAAGCACTTGAAACTTTTGGATCATATAAACGATTAAAACTATATACAAAATCATTAGCAATAACTTTTCTTCCAACCCCTCCATCAAACAATTCGTGATCGTGAAAAAAAACATCGTTTCTTAATTTAAAAGTATAGGTTAAACCGTCTTCGCTTATCTCCCATGATTTCGCAATGCAAGGCAAAATTTTTAGGGAATCGCTCATTTGCAGCAACCCATTATAAAGTTGATTTACTGCCCAGATATTTTCGAAATTACTTGTAGCAGCTGGATCAAGAGACGAAAGACCCCCCATTTCATTATAACAAAAAACAGTGCGAGGATCTTTTTTATTTTCTTTATTTCCGCATGAGAATAAAAAAA
>CAZTCG010000073.1:0-7526 GCA_964612005.1 uncultured Flavobacteriaceae bacterium
AGAATATGAAAAATCAATAGAAGCTTACGATTATTGTATTGCCATTAATGATAACTTTTCATCTGCCTATTTCAATAAAGGCAATGCTTTAGCTAACTTAGATCGTTTTGAAGAAGCTATTTCGGTTTATAAAGAAACATTTACTCACGAAAAACCCGATCCAACCGCATATTTCTACATTGGTGAGTGTTATGAACAGTTGGAAAAATTTGATCAGGCATTATTGAACTTTAATAAAGCAGTAAAGCTGGATCCTAATTTTGCTGATGCTTGGCTATCTATTGGAATTGTATTGGAGGCGCAAAACCGAATTACGGAGGGGATTCACTACATCAAAAAAGCAATAGAAATAAATTCTGCTAACGCTGAATATTGGTATGTTTTTGCAGAAATTCAAACCAAACTTGGATTTTTTGAAGAAGCCATGAATGCTTATGGAAGAGTTTTAGAGCTAGGTTATGATGATTTTGATGTATATCTTGATTTTTCTTCCTTATTGATTGAAAATGGGATGGAAGAAGATTCCATACAATTATTAAAGGAAGGCATCAAATTCTTCCCCGAGTGTGCAGAGCTACATTATCGTTTAAGTGCTCACTTATTATTACTCAATAAAAAACAAGATGCGCTTACTCACTTGTAAAAAGCGCTGTCTATGGATTATGAAAAACACAACGAATTATTTGATTTTGTTCCCGATTTAAAAGAGAATGCATCTGTAATTCAGGTTATCAATACGTATAAAAAAACAAATTAATGTTCAATTTTGAATTAGATCACATACCTCAGCGAACGGTTAAAAATAGATCTCATGGTGTTACCATGGTAATGGATAAAGGATTAAGTACGAGGCAAGCAGCAGATATGATTGAAGTTGGAGGTAACCAAATTGATTTTGTAAAGTTTGGTTTTGGCACATCTCTCGTTTCACCAAATATTAAAGAGAAAATTAAATTATATACCGAGGCCAATATCAAAGTTTATTTTGGAGGTACATTACTTGAAGCTTTTATCATAAGAAATAAATTTGATGATTATTTAAAGATAATAGACAAATACAAGTTAACAGCAGCTGAAGTTTCCGATGGATCTATCGAATTACCTCATGATGAAAAATGTAAGTACATCAATATTCTTTCAAAGAACTTTACTGTTCTATCTGAGGTAGGATCCAAAGAAGAAGGAATCATCATTCACCCAAGTAAATGGATTAAAATGATGAACGCAGAATTAGAAGCAGGTTCTTCAAAGGTAATTGCCGAAGCACGAGAAAGTGGTACTGTAGGTATATTTCACAGAAACGGAAGTACGCATGTATTATTGGTAAATAAAATTACCAGTAAAGTTCCGGTAGAAAATATTATTTGGGAAACACCGCAAAAATCGCAACAAGTTTATTTTATTAAGCTTTTTGGCAGCAACGTTAACCTAGGAAATATTGCTCCTGATGATGTTATTCCTTTAGAAACTTTACGATTAGGTTTACGAGGAGATACATTCTTTCATTTTCTTCCCGAAGAAATGAAAAAGGTATAATTTAAAACAAATCAATTCTTAACCTTAATGCTTCCTTCTCAGTTACAAGATGTTTTTGAAAGTTCAGGTGCTGAATTTTTAATTTCTACAAAGGAAATTGCGCAAAACCTAAAAAAAATTAAAGCCTTTATTTTTGACTGGGATGGTGTTTTTAATAACGCTGAAAAAAACGAAAGCAGAAGTAGTAACTTTAATGAAGCAGATAGTATGGGAACGAATCTTCTTCGTTTCTCTTATTATTTAAAAAATAAAGAATTGCCTTTTACTGCAATCATCTCCGGAGAAAAGAATCAGCAATCGTTTTATTTTGCAGCACGCGAGCATTATCACTCTTGTTATTTTAAATTTTCAAATAAAATAGATGCCTTTGAGCATTATTGTAAACTGAATAATTTGCAAGCTAACGAAGTTGCTTATTTTTTTGATGATGTACTAGATTTATCCATTGCAAAAGTTTGTGGCCTTCGAATTTTGATAAATAGAAACGCAGGCATTTTATTTAAAAACTACATCAGAAAAAATAAATTGGCCGATTACATTACTTTTAATAATGGTTCAAGTTATGCTATACGTGAAGCTTGTGAATTGCTTATGGCATGCAACGATAATTTTGATGAAGTGCTGGATAAACGAACAGATTTTTCCGGTGAATATAAAAATTACATTGAGTCAAGAAATAAAATGAACACTGCATTTTTCACCAATATAAATGGTGAAGTAACACAACAACAATTAAGCATTCAATTATGATCGTAGGCATAATTCCGGCTCGCTACTCATCTAGCAGATTTCCGGGTAAACCTTTGGTGGAAATTTCCGGAAAATCAATGATTCAGCGCGTTTATGAGCAATCGACCGCTGCAAAAAAAATAAATAAAGTAGTTGTTGCCACTGATGATGAACGAATTTTTAATCATGTTAAAAATTTTGGAGGAGAAGTGGTTATGACAGCATCACATCATCCAAGCGGAACAGATCGTTGTTTTGATTGCTTGCAACAATTAAATGAAAGTTATGATTATGTCATAAACATACAGGGTGACGAACCGTTTCTACATCCCGATCAGATTGATGAAATTGCTGAAAAGTGCGATGGGAAAAATGAACTCGTTACTCAAATGATTCCTGTGGAAAGCCATGAAATATTATTTGATAAAGGCGAAGTAAAAATTGTACTTAACACAAATAACGAAGCTCTTTATTTCAGCAGAAATGTTATTCCACATTTAAAAGGAGTTGCTGAACATGAATGGCATTTAAAACACAATTATTACCGACATGTTGGTTTGTATGCTTACCATGCGGATGTTTTAAAAGCAATTACACAACTAAAACCATCAGCACTTGAATTAGCAGAATCTTTGGAACAATTACGATGGCTGGAAGCCGGATATAAAATAAAGTGTATTAGCACCACATTTGAAAGTCATTGTATAGATACACCAGAGGATATTGAAAAGGTATTAAGGTTGATGGGGAAGTGATTTGATTTTATTACTCCCAATCCTTCCAGTTCATTTCATCACCATTCAGCATTTTTAAATAGTTGATGTAACGTTCTTCATAGATGTTTCCTTCTTCTACTGCTTTTATAACCGCGCAATGTGGTTCGTTTTCATGACGACAATTATTGAATTTACAATCATTCATCACTTCTCGTATTTCAGGAAAATAATGCCCTACTTCTTCGGGTTTCATTTCCACCAAACCTAATTCTTTAATTCCTGGGCTATCAATAATAAATCCACCTGTATTTAACTCAAATAATTCTGTAAAGGTTGTAGTATGTTTTCCTTTCAAATGAACATCAGATATTTCTCCGGTTTTTAAATTTAACTCAGGTTGCACAGCATTAATAAATGTAGATTTACCTACACCCGAATGCCCTGCTACCAAGGTGGTTTTATTTGCTAGTAAATTTTTTACGAGTTGAATGTCTTCTTGATTAAATGATGAAACAGCGTAACAGGTATAACCAATCGATGAGTACATATCCATTATTCCTTTCTGAATTTGTAGTAATTCACTATTTAATAAATCTTTTTTATTAAATAATAAAATGGCCGGAATGGAGTACGCTTCACAAGTAACTAAAAAGCGATCGATAAAACCTGTTGAAGTACGAGGCATCACCAATGTTGCCATTAAAACAGCCTGATCTATATTAGCGGCTAGAATGTGTGTTTGTTTAGATAAATTGAGTGAACGACGGATGATGTAATTTTTACGCGGTAAAATTTCTTGAATAACAGCAACAGTATCATTAACATCAATAGTAAATTCTACCCAATCTCCAACCACAACAGGGTTGGTTGATTTTCGGCCTTCAAGTCGAATCTTTCCTGCTAAACGACCTTGAACATATTGCCTATCTTCTGATCGGATAGAATACCAACTACCTGTAGATTTTACTACTAATCCTTTCATTTATTTGGAAGCTGTTTTTTTCTTTCTTCATCAACTTGCTGTAATTCGTTGAACCAGTCTTCTCCATATTTGCGAATCAATGGTCCTTTTAAAAACTGATATACCGGTACCTCCAGTTTTGCACCACACTCACAAGCCGGTTTGCAAACACTCCATTGATGATAGTTTACAGCATCATACGTTTTATAAGATGAAATACGAATTGGATATAAATGACATGAAATGGGTTTTTTCCAATCAATCATTCCATCATTATAAGCTTGTTCAATAGCGCATTTAGCAATTTTATTTTCATCAAAAACTACAAATGCACATTCTCCTTCTTTGCCTACTAAAGTTGTAGTATAATCACCATCAATGTCTAAAACATAAGGTCCATTTTTTTCAATGGCTTTAATCCCTTTTTTGTTCATGTAAGGTTTTACCTTATCTAAAATTTCCAATCTCCTGCAACACAGCATTCTCCTTTACAGGCATTTAAATCACAAACAAATTTTTTATCGAGTACATCATCAGAAACGATTGTGTTTTGAATGGCAATCATGCTTGTTTTCTTTTTAAAATCATCGCAGAGATAAACGAAGAAAATAATCCGTAAAAAATAGTTTTAAATAGCGTGGCTGTAATTTCTGCAAACAATGAAACTTGTTTTATATCATTTTCCAATATTTTAGGAATATCTTCAACCTTTGCCTTTAATTGCCCTTTGGTAATTTCTTGTTTTATTATTTCAGGACCGATGTTTCTGATGTGATTGATTTTATAATCCTTAAAATCCAATTCGAAGAAAACAATTTGAAATATTGTAAGCAACAAGGTAGAAAGCAAAACCATTTTTAGTGCTTGTTTCATAGCGTCTCTTCCACTAATGATACCACCATTATCTTTATTTCTTAGCTGAAGTAAAAAAATAAAAACAAAAGGAAAAAATGCTAGTAGTGAAAGAAAATAAATTAAATTTAATTGTTTTATGTAGCCTCCATAAAATGAAATACAAATGGAAGAGATTGTAAATAAAACATAAAGTAATGAAAAGAGGATTAATCGTTTGCTCATATTGATTAGCCATTCATGCTGATTAAAAACTCTTCGTTAGATTGAGTATTACGTAAACGGCTTTGTAAAAACTCCATAGCTTCAACTGGTGTCATATCGCTTAAATGTTTACGAAGTACCCACATGCGTTGCAAGGTTGCAGGATCAACCAATAAATCATCTCTTCGCGTGGAAGATGCAACTATATCCATTGCAGGATAAATTCGTTTGTTAGAAAGTTTTCTATCCAACTGCATTTCCATGTTACCTGTACCTTTAAACTCTTCAAAAATTACCTCATCCATTTTTGAACCAGTTTCGGTTAATGCAGTTGCAAGTATGGTTAAGGAACCACCGTTTTCGATTTTACGTGCTGCACCAAAAAAACGTTTTGGTTTGTGTAATGCATTTGCATCTACACCACCTGTTAAAACTTTACCTGATGCAGGAGAAACAGTATTGTATGCACGAGCTAAACGAGTGATTGAATCCAACAAGATAACCACATCGTGGCCACATTCCGTTAAACGTTTTGCTTTTTCAAGCACAACGTTTGCAATTTTTACATGCTTTTCAGCGGGCTCATCAAAAGTAGATGAAACTACTTCTGCACGAACGCTACGTGCCATATCGGTTACCTCTTCCGGACGTTCATCAATTAATAAAATGATAAGGTAAACTTCCGGATGGTTGTAAGCAATTGCATTGGCAACTTCTTTCAGCAACATGGTTTTACCTGTTTTAGGTTGTGCCACAATCAGCCCACGCTGACCTTTGCCGATAGGGCAAAACATATCCATAATTCGCGTGGATAAACTTTGTTGCGGATGCCCTGTTAATTTTAATTTTTCGTAAGGAAATAAAGGTGTTAAATAATCGAATGGCACACGATCGCGAACCCAAGCGGGTTCGCGACCATTAATCTGATCAACTTTAATAAGAGGAAAATATTTTTCGCCTTCACGAGGAGGACCTTTAACGGTATCACCGGTTTTTAGTCCAAATAATTTAATTTGAGATTGAGAAACATAAACATCATCAGGCGAACTTAAATAATTGTAATCTGACGAACGCATGAAACCATAGCCATCAGGCATAATTTCCAATACACCCTCTGCGAAAACTATTCCATCGAAATTATAGTGATATTCTTCGCGTGGTTTTTGATGATGTTGGTGATGAGGATGATGCTGTCTTTTTTCATCTTTCTGTTCATCATTTGTTTTTACTTCAGGTGTTTCTGCACTTATTGTTTCATGTAATTCTCCAACTTCTTCTATAGTATTAGTTTCACTATTTGATGTTGATACTTCATTTACAATAGTGGTAATTTCTTCAGATTCTTCATTTACAATTTTTTCTTCCTGAAAAAGTTCTTCTGTTAGCGGCTCCAATTTGACTTTTCTAGGTCGCTTTTCACGTTTCTCTTTTACTTCAGCAACTTGATTATCTGCAGAAATTGCATCCTCTCTCTTTTCAGCTTTTACAACTTGTTTACTTACTTTTTGTTTTACTGCTTGATTTGAAAATTCTTTTACAACTTGAGCTGCTAATTCAGGATTGGCAGACTGAGCATCAGCAATTAGTAAAATGAGATCGTGTTTTTTGGCAGTTTCTGCTTTTACACCAATTTTTTTTGCAATTTCTTTTAGTTCAGACAATGGCTTGTCATTCAACTCGATTACGTGAAACATATTGTATAATTAAAATAAATAACGTTTTTAAATTTTATTTGAAAATTGAGAAGGGAAGATGGAAAAGAAGATTTTAGTATGAATGAGACAAATATATATTAAATTTTTTAAAAACAAATAAAAAATTTAATCACAATACATTGTAAGCTAAATAATTAATTATACCAGAAAATTCTAGTTACTTTCTGCTGTAATTTGGAGCTTCGCGTGTAATTACCACATTATGAGGATGACTTTCTGATACTCCTGCAGTTGTAATTTGTATGAATTTAGCTTTTTGCAATGCAGCCATATCTTTTGCGCCACAGTAACCCATGCCGGCTCTTAAACCACCCATAATCTGATAAATCACTTCAGAGACATGACCTTTGTAAGGAACTCTTCCACTAATTCCTTCAGGAACTAACTTTTTGATATCATCTTCTGCATCCTGAAAATAACGATCTTTTGAGCCTTTTTGCATGGCTTCAATTGACCCCATTCCTCTATACGATTTAAACTTTCTTCCCTCGAAAATGATAGTTTCTCCTGGAGATTCCTCGGTACCGGCAAACATAGAACCCATCATTACTGTGCTTGCTCCTGCAGCTAATGCTTTAACTACATCTCCGGTAAAACGGATACCACCATCTGCAATTACAGGAATGTTTTTACCTTTTAATGCGTGAGCAACTTCCATTACCGCTGTTAATTGAGGAACACCAACACCGGCAATAATTCGAGTTGTACAAATTGAACCAGGACCAATTCCAACTTTTACAGCATCAGCTCCAGCTTTAACTAAAGCCAAAGCAGCTTCTCCGGTTGCAATATTTCCAACAACTACTTGTAGTT
>CAZTCG010000074.1:0-3999 GCA_964612005.1 uncultured Flavobacteriaceae bacterium
TCAAACATTTTTTCAAGTTCATTTTTTGAATCAAATGAATTAATAAAACGCGGTAAGGAAACATAGCATAAATTACAAATTAGATCTTCATGTTTTAGCAAAGGTTCATTGCAAGAGGAACAACATATTGGATAAAAAAGTGATGTGAAATCATCAACTAAATCAGTAAATAAATTATTTCTTTTCAATGATATTTAAGTTTTCGATGGCGAATTCATGTTTTGGATTTATCTGTAAAGCCATTTGATAATCAGCAGTCGCATTTATTTTATCTTTCAATTCATCATAACATACTCCTCTGGCAAAATAAGCATCGGCATAATTTGCGTCTGCATTAATAGCATTTGAAAAATGTTTAATTGCTTCTTTGTAATTTTTGTTTTTTAATATTTCAATAGTGCCTAAATTATAATGAGCCTCTTTAAATTTAATGTTATTAGTTAAAATCTTTTTGTAAATGTTTTCAGAAACTGAATAGTTTGATGTTACTTGGTGAAAATAAGCCATGTTATACAAAATATCGTTGTTTTTTGGATCTAAATTTAATGCTGATTTAAGGTACTCAAGCGCTAATGGATTTTTCTTCTTTGTAAAAATTATACCTAATTCTAAATAAGCATCTAATGAGTTGTTGTCTTGTTCAACAGCAGTTTGAAAACTGCTAACAGCATTGGAAGTATCACCACTCTCTTTGTAACACATGCCTTTAATAAAATATGCTTTTGAAGTGTTTTCATTTATTTTTAAAGCATTATTTGAAAAATTAATTGCTTCTTGGTATTTTTTTACATAAAAAAATAATTCTGCTAACTTTAAGTTAGCATCAATGCTGTTTGGATTAATTTTAATGCATTTTTCTAAATTTTCTTTAGCTTGACGGGTTTCATTTGCAGTGAAGTAAATGTCAGATAACAAAATAAAATAATCAACTTTTAAGCTATCTATTTTAATAGCTCTAATGGCATCATTTTTTGCTGCTTCCAGATCGTGATTTTTAAAATAAATTTCAGAACGTTTGTAATATAAATCAGGGTTATTTGGATCTGATAATAGTTTTGAATTTATTGCTTTTAATTCGGGTGAATTTAATTTACTTAACGTACTATCTACCTCTATTTCTTTTATCCTTTTTTCTGTATCATTTAAGTTACAAGAAATACAAAAGAATAAAAAATAAAAAGAAATAATTAGAAATAACTTTAGTTTTTTAGATGTCATAAAAAGAGATAGTTGACTTAATATTATTTAGAATAAATTTTAAAAAGCAAATGTAATGATTTTGATTTTTTAAAAACACTGATAAAGTTCAATGTGAAAATTAGATTACAATCAAAACAATTTTAAGAAAGAAGCTATATTCGCTAAAAATTTTTTAAAAAAGTAGGGTAAATTTAAATTAATGATACTTTTTGAAAAATAAAATTAACATATACTTGTTTTTTTGAATTCAATTTTATTAATTTGCGAATGGTTAAAAATTTATAAATCTAGTTAAATGAGAAAAAAACTATTAAGATTGTCTCTATTTCTTACAAGTGTAACCACTTCATTATTTTCCCAACAAGATCCACAATACACTCAGTTTATGCATGTAAAACAGGCTTATAATCCTGGTTATGCTGGCACAAGCGATGCATTATGTTTTGGCGCCTTATATCGTCAGCAATGGGTAAATTTTCCTGGTGCACCAAAAACAGGTATTTTTACTTTTGATGCAGCGGTTCAGCCTTTGCATGGTGGTGTAGGTTTATTTGTTGCTAGTGACAAGTTAGGTAATGATAATATTCTTTTCATTTATATGGTTTGGGAGGAAATGGAACCGGTAGATTAGGTATTGGTTTAGAAGCGGGAATGCTACAAAAAACTATCAGTGGTAAATGGATTCCTCCTGTAACATATAATGATCCTGCTATTCCAAATAATACATTTACAGGTTCTCCTGATTTAACAAGAACAAGCCCTGATTTTGGTTTTGGATTATATTATACAATTCCAAATAAAATGTACGTTGGATTTTCAGTAACTCACGTTTCAGCTCAAGAATTGGTTGGTGAGACTGGTAATGGTAATGCAGGTACTTTAGGATATGATTTAACTTTTAACATGGCTAGACATTACTACGCTATTGCAGGTTATACTTTTTCATTTAATAATGGAACTCATAAAGTAACCCCTAATTTAAAAGTAAAATCAGATGGTTCAGCTAATATTTTAGACTTAAATGCCACCTATATGTACAATAATATGATTTGGGCAGGTTTGTCTTACAGAATGCAGGATGCGATTGCTCCAAGTTTAGGTATGGTTACAAAATTCGGTTTAAAACTTGGTTACTCATATGATGTTACCACTTCAAAAATTAAAGGTTATAGTTCTGGTACGCACGAAATAATGCTGGGATATTGCTTTAAAAGAACTAAACCTAAGCCAGTTTCAAGTCATACTAACGTAAGATTTTTGGAAGATTAAAAAAAAAACACATCTTTGTAACCTTTTTAAATTAAAATTCGTTGAAACCCATTAATACCAAAAATAAAGTTCAAAAAAAAGAATCATTTTTTTGTAATCTTTTTCAAGGTATTAAGTTATATGAAGTAGGATTCTCAAAATCCACTTTTAAATTAAATAAAAACACGACAATGAAGAAACTGTTGATAATGTCTGCAACTGTTATGGCGATACTAACAGCGTGTACTGAATATCCAGGAGAATTAGTTGGGGTAAAAAACAGAGAGGAATGGTTTCAACCAGACCCTTATGGAACTCTTTATATCCCTATGGGCTCTTATCATATGGGACCAAACGATCAGGATTTACCAACTGCTCACAATTCAAAAGCTAAAATGGTTTCTGTTCAAGCCTTTTATATTGATGATGCAGAAATTTCCAATAATGAATATCGTCAGTTTGTTTATTGGGTTAGAGATTCAATTGCTAGGGTTTTATTAGCTCAAGGTACAAATGGTAATTCAGAAACTGAAGACTTTAAAATCCCTACTGATCCTGATTGGTTAGAAATGTTTCCTGTTTACAAAGGTGATGTCAATATAACACCAAATAACAATCATCCAAACTACTACTTAAATTGGGAACCAAATATTAAATGGGATAACGATGAAGCTGAATATCAATTGGATTTAAATCCGCTTTATTTAGAACCAAAAGAAAGATTTTACAATCGTAAGGAAATTGATTCAAGAAAACTTAACTACGAATATTACAGAATAGATATTCGTTTAGCAGCTGCAAAAAATAATAGATTTCTACCTAATAAATCTGCTGATGCGGCAACAAATAAATATAAAGTTGATGAATACATAAATGGTATTTACGATAATTCTGCACCAACTAATGATAACATAACAACACAGTATACTCAACCAGTAGGTGATCCAAATGCTGCAGCAGGTGCTAATGGTTCTGTTCCAACTGCAACTGTTCCTAAAGAAGCTTTAGGTCAGTACGAAGTAGAAGACAGAGTAGCTGTTGGTCAAGGTAATTATGCTCCTCGCTCTAGAAAAGGAGTTGATAGAAGCGTTTTTATTGTTAAAGATATTATTAATGTTTATCCAGACACTTTAGCTTGGGTTCATGATTTTACTTATTCATTCAATGAGCCAATGACAAATATGTACTTCTGGCATCCGGCTTATGATAATTACCCAGTTGTTGGTGTAACGTGGAAACAAGCTAGAGCGTTTTGTATTTGGAGAACAAATTTGATGAATGACTTTTTATTAGGAAGTGGTCAGTCAATCGTAAATGATTTCAGATTACCAACAGAAGCTGAATGGGAATATGCAGCAAGAGCGGGTAATGATTTATCTCCATATCCTTGGGGAGGCCCTTACATTAGAAATGCAAGAGGTTGTTTCTTAGCTAATTTTAAACCAATGAGAGGTTCCTACACAGATGATGGTGGATTTCATACTGTTCCTATTTATTCTTACAATCCTAATGATTTTGGATTATATTGCATGTCAGGTAATGCTGCTGAAT
>CAZTCG010000074.1:4027-6212 GCA_964612005.1 uncultured Flavobacteriaceae bacterium
GTTGATGATGCATTTGATGAAGCAGCTTATGATTTGGCTCATGATTTGAATCCATCATATAAATTTGAAGCACAGGACAAAGATCCTAATGTTCTTAAAAGAAAAGTAATTCGTGGAGGTTCTTGGAAAGATGTTGCACATTATTTACAAACAAGTACTAGAACCTATGAGTATCAAGATACAGCAAAATGTTACCTTGGATTTAGATGTGTAATGACATATTTAGGTCGTGCAAAAGGTGATGAACTATAATCGGAAAATCAAAAATAAATAAATAACAAACAAACAGTAAAAAAGTAAAATTATGAGTGGTAAATTAGCTAAAGTAACAGGTTTTAAAAAGTTTTTATACTTAGCAGCTTGTATTGGTTCTGCAGTTGTAATTGTTGGAGCCTTATTTAAAATCATGCACTGGCCAGGTGCTTCTCAAATGTTAATTATTGGTTTGTTAACAGAAGCAGCAATCTTTTTACTTTATGCAAAGGATATTCCTCATGAAGAGTGGGATTGGTCATTAGCTTATCCTAATTTAATTCCTCAAGCAGGTCATGAACATGAGCATGATGATGACGAACATCCAGCTAAAGTTGAAAAAGGTTCAATTACAGAACAACTTGATCAGATGCTAGAGAATGCGAAGATAGAGCCTAAGTTAATTGAAGATTTAGGAAATGGCATGAGAACTTTAAGTGAAAGTGCAACCAAAATTGCTGACTTATCTAACGCACACTCTGCTACTAATGAATATGTTGACAGTGTAAGAAGTGCTGCTAAAAACGTAAGTAATTTATCTGATTCATATAACAAAGCTGCAGAATCATTAATGGGACTTTCTGTTTCAAATGAATCTGGAGTTTCATTCGGTGAACAATTAACAAAAGTATCTAAAAATTTATCTGCATTAAATGCCTCTTACGAACTTCAGTTGCAAGGAAGTCAAGAACATCTTAAAGCAACAACAATGTTCTATGATGGTTTATCAGATTTAATGAAAAATCTTAATGATTCAGTTGAGGATACAAGAAAATACAAACAAGAAATCGCAACTTTATCTTCTAACTTAAATGCCTTAAATACTATTTATGGTAATATGTTAACTGCTATGAATTTTAAAAATAATTCTTAATAGTTACTATTTAGAAAACTTGTATTAATAATATTTTAACACACTAAAAATTACAATAAATGGGAGGCGGAGGTAAAGAATCACCTAGACAGAAAATGATTGGTTTAATGTACTTGGTATTAACGGCATTGTTAGCAATGAACGTTTCCAAAGATATATTAAAAGCATTTGTTACTGTAAATGATAATTTGGTGAGAACCAATGAGAATTTTAATAACAATACTACTCGTGTTTTAAAGGCATTTGATGAAGCAGCTAAATCTAATCCAAGTGCTTTACCTTATCTAGAAAAGGCAAAAGAGGTAAATAAATTAACACAAGAGGTTTATGATTATATAGACAAGTTGAAGCAATATTTAATTGATGAAGTTGAAAAGTCAGTTACAAAAGATACTGCTACATTAAAATTTGCTGCAGCTAAAGATAATTATGATATGCCAACTCATTTAATGATTGGGGATGATGAAACTAAACCTAAAGATGGAGAGTGGTCTGCTGTAGATTTAAGGAAAAGATTTGATGGTTTGCATGATAAGCTAATTGCTATGCTTGAGTCTATGCAGAAAAATGAAAAAACTAAACTCTTGAAAGAAGATTATGAAGGTTTAAAAGAGAAAATTGGAACTTTAAAAATTAAAGAGCCAACTGATACTGAAGATGGAATAAAACTTACATGGGAAATTTTCAACTTTTATCACTTACCTTTGGCAGGTGTTGTTACAAACTTATCTCAGATGCAATCTGATTTGAAAAATGTTGAATCAGAAATTATTGCTAATTTTGCAGGAGCTAGTGGTAAGTTGTCTATTAAATTTAATCAATATTCTGCTGTAGTTGTTGCTCCTTCAAGTTATATACAAGCTGGAGATAAATATACTGCCGATATTTTTATAGGAGCATCTTCAACTGATTTTAAAGCTGAGAACCTACAAATAATGATTGGAGTTGACTCTGCTGCTGCTGCTAATGGATCAAAAGGTACTGAAGTTCCAATAGTAAATGGTGTTGGTAAGTATGAAGTTGGAACAAGCGGTCAAGGCGATCAAGAATATCAAGGAG
>CAZTCG010000074.1:6222-6800 GCA_964612005.1 uncultured Flavobacteriaceae bacterium
AATAAAATTAAAAAAACCAACAGGTGAATACAGCTTGTCTCCATTTAAACGTGAATATAAAGTTGCTCCCCCATCTGGTACTGTTTCTGCTGATATGATGAATGTTTTTTATGTTGGAGTTGAAAATCCTGTTAGTGCATCTGCTGCAGGTATTGCACCTGCTGATGTTACAATAACTCCTGTAGGTTGTGGTGTAATTTCTACTCCTAAAGGTGGAGGGAAATATGTTTTGAAATTTTCATCTCCTGGAGAATGTAACATTACTGTTATGGGTAAAAATAAAGATGGCAGTAAACCTCAAGGACCACCTGTAAAATTTAAAGTAAAACCATTGCCTAAACCAGAATTAAAAATAGCAGGAAAGTTTTCTCCATTAGATTTACCTAAGGCTTCTTTGTTTTCAGTGGGAGCTTTAGTTGCTGGAGCATCAGGTTTTGATTTTGCTGCTAATTATATTACTAGAAACAACAGAATCAATAATGTTAAATGTATATAATTCTTCAGTTGACAACATATTAATTTCACTACATAATAGATAATTTTGATTATCTTTATTAATTACAATGTATTTATCTACA
>CAZTCG010000074.1:6810-7511 GCA_964612005.1 uncultured Flavobacteriaceae bacterium
AAAGATCTTCGTTTTTTTGAATTAGGAAAAACATATGGAAAAGTTAAAGGAAAAGTTGTAAGTGCTGATGGTAATGGGCCTAATTTATCAGCTGAGGCAACAAATATTTTTAAGAATTGCGATGCTGGATCTAAAATATTAATTGATGCTAGGGTTAAAGGTCCTGACGGCAATGTTAATAGTGCTAGTTGTGGAATTAAAGTAAGTAAATAAACTTCTTAATATTAAAAATTATGAATAAATTAGTTTTAAATATATTATGCTTAATTTTATTAACTAAGATTAATTTATTTTCACAAGTATTTACTCCTGGCGATTTTAATGATGGAGTATATGTAAAAGAAAATTCACAATTTAAACAACCAATACCTTACACATCTTTAAGAGAATCTGATGTTCAGTGGTCTAAAAGAGTTTGGAGAAATATTGATTTAAGAGAAAAAATTAATCATCCATTTTATTATCCAGTTGAGGCAACCGTTAATAGAACTTCATTTATACAGTTGTTATTATCTTCAATTTTTACAGAAGATCAATCTAAAAAAATCATTGCTTTTGATGATGAAGAATTTAGAAAGCCTTTGGATTTAGTTAAGTTTAAATCCAAAATGGTTATACAAGGTGATTCTGTTGATAAAGAATTAGTTAACGCAAATGGTGAATCATATTTTGTTAAAGAACCAGGTATGATTGATTCAACT
>CAZTCG010000075.1:0-2678 GCA_964612005.1 uncultured Flavobacteriaceae bacterium
ATGATATCAGCTTCAGACATAATGTATAGAATATAATTTACCTCAATTTTACAACAGTTAATCGCATTTATAACACGAGCAAGTATGAAGTTATTAAAAGTAGCTTGTTAGTTGAGCTAAAAAACCTATTGTAATAAATTTGTTGCGTACTGCAAAAACGAATAATCTTTCCAATTAACAGCACCAACTTTTTTGTAAACTACCTCGCCTTTAGTATTAATTAAATAGGTTACAGGTATAGAGTGGATATCCAAATCGGAAAATATTTTTTCCGTTTTATAAAACTGAAATGGAAAATTTTTTCTTGCTTTAAAGGAATGTAGTTTCTCTATATGTTCATCTGTAATACAAATGATTTCAATATTCTTTAACTTATCGTAAACAGAATTCAGATCATTTAATTCTCTGATACAATCACCGCACCAAGATGCATAAAATGAGATAATAATTGCTCGTCCTTTATAATTTTCCAAGTTGCATTTATTACCAGATTCATTTATTAATTCTTCATTAAACAAAGCCAATGTTGGAGCAGTTTGATATCTTTTGTACAAATAAACAGCTGTTAAACCACCAAAAAACAAAAGCAAGAAAACAATTATTTTTTTTAGTTTATTCATTTGTAAATATTGGATTAAAAAAATTTTGGTCAATAAAATTGTGGAATAGTATTCTTACAAAGAAAAATGTTTTTTTAAAAATAGTTAATTTTGAACACTTATGTTTTCTATACTAAGAAAAATAGCAAAAATAATTCTTTGGTTTTTTATTATTTCTATTGGAAGTGTTATTGCCTTTAAATGGATTCCCATTCCTATAACTCCATTTATGATAAAACGCTGTATCGTTCAAAAAATAGATAGTGAGGAAATGAAATTAAAGAAAGACTGGGTTAGTTTAGATGAAATAAATAATAACCTTCAACTTGCAGTTGTTTGTTGCGAAGATCAAAATTTCTTAAAACATTTCGGTTTTGATTTTAATGCCATTAAAAAAGCAATGGCTGAAAATGATGAGGGGAAGCCTTTGCGAGGGGGAAGTACCATTTCACAGCAAACTGCCAAAAATGTTTTTCTTCTTGACGGTAGAAATTATATTAGAAAAGGGTTTGAAGCTTATTTTACTTTTTTAATTGAATTAATTTGGGGCAAGGAGCGAATTATGGAAAGTTATTTAAATGTAATTGAATTTGGAAATGGAATTTATGGAGCTGAGGCTGCTGCGCAACATTACTTCAATAAATCAGCAAAAAATCTGAGTAAAGAACAAGCCGCAACTTTAGCTGTTTTATTACCGAATCCAAGAGTTTATGGTAAAAATATCAATGGGAAATATGTTCAACGAAGAAAATTATGGGCTTTAAAACAAATGAATTTCTGGGGAAATAAACTTGATTTTAAAAGTGAAGTAAAAGAATCTAATTAATTTTTTTTGGGTATTAACTGTTTCATAAATTCAGAAGCATAAATGAAATCGAGCATTTCTTGATTATCGGTTGTTAGCACCATTTCTTTATTGCCTTTCCACCACATATTGCCTTTATACAAAAACATAATATTATCTCCAATTTCTAATACCGAATTCATATCATGCGTAATTACTACTGTTGTTATATTGTAGTCTTCTGTGATATCTTTAATTAAATCATCAATTATAAGTGATGTTTTAGGGTCAAGACCGGAATTGGGCTCATCACAAAATAAATATTTTGGTTGATTTGCAATTGCCCTTGCCAATGCTGCTCTTTTTTTCATACCGCCAGATAACTCTGCAGGATACAACTTATTTCTACCCTCAAGATTTACTCTTTCCAAACAAAAATTAACACGGTCTAATTTTTCTTTTTTTGTTAAATCAGTAAACATATCTAGTGGGAATGCTACATTTTCCTCCACTGTTTGCGAATCGAATAATGCACCACCTTGAAACAACATTCCAATTTCTTTTCTAATGAATTGTTTTTCTTTTTCACTACTGTTAGTAAATGACCTGTTGTTGTAATGTACTTCGCCAATATCGGGTTGATGCAAACCAACCATAATTTTTAATAAGGTAGTTTTACCAGATCCGCTTTCACCAATCACTAAATTGGTTTTACCACTTTCAAAACAAAAAGAAACGTTATTGAGCACATTTCTGTCACCAAAAGTTTTACTTATGTTTTTTAATTCTATCATCCTACCAACATAATTTCAGTGATTACTAAATTGGCTATTAAAATTAATATGCTGTTATAAACAACTGAACGCGTGCTTGCTTTTCCCACTTCTAAAGCGCCTCCTTTAGTGTAGTAACCCTGATATGCTGCTACAGATGTTATTATAAAAGCAAAAACAACTGTTTTAGTTAAGGAGTAATAAATATTAAAGGGAACAAATAAAGTTTGAATACCAAATATATATTCGTAAGACGAACATGCGCCTGTAGCAATACCCATTACATAACCTCCAAAAACTCCTAAAAACATACTGATTACAACTAAAAAAGGATTGATAAAAACAGCAGCAGTAATTTTTGGGAAAATTAGGTAACTGGCAGAATTTATGCCCATGATTTCAAGTGCATCAATTTGTTCTGAAATACGCATAGTTCCAATTTCTGAGGCAATATTAGAGCCCACTTTACCAGCCAGGATCAAACTAATAATGGTAGGAGAAAATTCGAGCACAATTGATTCG
>CAZTCG010000075.1:2688-7502 GCA_964612005.1 uncultured Flavobacteriaceae bacterium
TAGAGTGGTATAAATGGGCTATTAAAATTATATGCCGATTGAATGGTAATTACACCTCCCATGAAAACAGATATAATTGCTATTAATCCAAGTGAACCTATGCCCAGTGAGTCTATTTCTAATAAAATTTGCCTGTAGTAAACTGAAAACTTTTGGGGCTTACTGAAAACTCGCTTCAGTAATAAAAAATAATTTCCAATGTGATAGAGTAATTTCACGTTCTGCTAATTTACACAAATACCAATTACCAAAACCATTCACTCAATTACATTTTTATTAAATTTACCACTGAATGAAAAAATGGCTTATCACACTTATTTTGTTATCCGTTGGAATTGCCCTAACCTACTCTGGCTCTGTAAAAGGCAAAAAAAAAGGTTGTGATTGCCCGAGTTTTAAGGGAAAGCATTAATTATTTTCTGTGAGTATTTTTAAAAATAAAGTTATTTGGATTACAGGTGCATCTTCAGGTATTGGGGAAGCCGCAGTAATCGAATTTGCAAAACAAGGTGCCAAACTTGTTTTATCTGCAAGAAGGGAAAATGAACTTATACGAGTATCAAAAAGTTGCCAAATAGAAGAAGATAATTTGCTCATTCTCCCATTCGATTTAAATGAGATTTCATCATTTAATATCCATACTGAAAAAGTAATTGAAAAATTCGGGCGAATAGATTTTTTGTTTAATAACGGTGGATTTAGTCAAAGAAGTGAAGCCATAAAAACACCATTGGAAATTGATAGAAATATCATGGAGGTAAATTACTTTGCCAATATTGCTTTAACTAAAAGTGTTTTACCTCACATGATAAAACAAAACTGTGGGCAAATTATAGTAATAAGCAGTATTGCCGGAAAATTCGGATTTTATTTACGTACTTCTTATTCAGCGGCAAAGCATGCATTGCATGGTTTTTATGAGTCGCTCCGACTTGAAAACGAAAAGAATGGGATTAAAATTTTAGTTGTTAGTCCAGGAAAAATAAAAACCAATATTTCCGTGAATGCTATAACTGAGGAAGGTACTGCTCATAATAAAATGGATGAAAGCCATGTAAATTGTATGACTGCAGAGCAATGCGTAAAAGAAATTTTAAAAGGTATCATAAAAAATAAACACGAAATTTTAGTCGGCGGAAAAGAACTAAATGCAGTATGGATCAAACGTTTTTTTCCAAAGTTATTTTACAAAATAATCAGAAAACAAAGTCCTTTTTAAAAAGTACTATTAAGGGCACGAACGGTCAAATTTTATTTTTTTCAATTTAGGAGGATAGTTACTTACCGCATATTTAATCCTCACTAAAAAATCATAATAATCTTCATTAGGATTCTTATAGTGCTTATCCTGCCATTTTTTATAATAATCTACGCAATCTTTCCATGAAGCATAAGTAATGTAATTTTTATGCCTGAAACCGAAAATATTATTTTTCGACATCAAGAATTTTGACTTTAACCAACCTGTTTCCAGAATTACTTGGCGCATTACAATTTCAGGGTGTTTAATTTTCAAAAAACAAACGTAGTCGAATATACTATCCAACAAAACTAAATTAGCAGGGCGCTGTGCTTTTAATGGTTTACAAAAAAGAAAGCACATACATAATGAAATTAGTATTGGATATAGACTTTTGTTAATTCTCATGCTTAAGTAATGATAAGTAAAAAAAATGATTTTTACAACTGAAGTGTTACGGTACCTGTAAATACTTCTTCTTTTCCTGAAAATTGCTTAGCACTTATTCTGTAAAAATAAACTCCTTGAGAAAGCAAATTTCCGTTTAGTTTTCCATCCCAAGTTTTTAGTAAGCCATCATAAACTGTAATTAGATTCCCCCATCGATTGTATAATTCAACATTTATTTGAGACATACAATTAGTTGTAAATTCCCAAAGATCATTTATTTTATCTCCATTTGGAGTAAAAATATTTGGAATAATTAGTTGAGAAATACTATCTGATGCCGGTAATTTAATCAGCGTATCAATTGAACAATTATTTACATCTTTTATTTCGATTAAATAATCGCCTGACGTTAAATTTGATAATTGATTGGCATTAATCAAATTTCCATTTAAAAAATATTGATAGGGCTGCAAAGAACCACTTACATTAAATTCTATACTACCTTTCTCCCCACATTTAGGATTTTTAATATTAAAATTTACATTCAAACCTGTAGGTTGAGTAATAACAACTGTAGAATCCCAACTACAATTACCTGCATCATTTACTAATACTGAATATGTACCGGCATATAAATTATTAGGATTTGATCCGGAAATATTTCCCGGACTAGTAAATATGGTATATGGCGAAATTCCGCCACTTACAGCCATTGAAATAGAACCATCATTAAAATTTGAACAACTTACATTCTGAATAGTTAAAACAACTTGTAATGGATCAGTGGTAATAATTTGAAATGTATCTTTTTTAATACAATTATTTTGATCTGTAATAATTACACTGTATTCACCGGCAGAAAGATTAGTTATTGGATTTGTTGATTGACCATTTTGCCATTCAACTAAATAAGGACTAATTCCTCCACTGATATTAAGAGAAATTGCGCCATCTGAACTTCCACAATTAGCATTTGTAATTGATGAAGTAAGTTGTATTTCGTTTGGTTGAGTAACAGTAACTGTTACAGTTGCCAAACAATTTAAATTATCGCGAATTGTACATGTATAATTATTTGCTGTCAAACCTACTGCGTTAGCAGCTGTTCCTCCAATAGGTAACCACTGGTAAGCATAAGGTGGATTACCTCCAGTTACATTTAAATTAACTGATCCAATTGATCCTGAATAACAACTAACATTTACTTGATTTAAAACACTTGCTACAGGTCCATTTATAGCATTTACTGTAATAGTTCGTGTAATTGAACAAGAGCGTGCATCATTTACCTGTACAATATATTCTCCTGAAGAAATATTATTTTGAATTGGCCCTGAGCCTAAGTTAGGCGTCCAGTTATAAACATAAGGTGCGGTTCCTCCAGATACATTAATACTAGCAGTACCATCAGAAGATCCACAATTTGCATCCGTAGAAGTAGTAACTGCAGTTAATGCTGATGGTTGAGAAATAACAAATGTATAAGTGCCCGTACACGAATTTTGATCAGTTGCCGTAACAGTATAGTTTTGTGCAGTTAAATTAGTGAGTGAACTTCCAGAAAGATTTCCTGGTTGTGTAACATAGTTTATTGTACCAACTCCACCGATAGAACTAAAATTAACACTTCCGTTATTGCCTCCAAAACAAGAAACAGATACTAAAGTTGGAGTTGAAACTGTAATTGTTGGACATGGATCGTTATTACAATTAGTTACTAAAGCAGGGTCAAAAGTTAAGCTAGTTCCTGAGGCATCAGTAACTCTGATTTGATTTGATGTGGAAGTAATTGATACATTTTGCCCACTAGCAAAGCTTGTCCATGTTGCAGGTGTTGAGCAAGTTGTAACAGGTTGAATTCCATTTAAGCATTGTCCGAAAAACCAGGTGTAACCACATGCCTGACATTGTGCCTGTGTAGTAATTGGTGTTGATGTTGCAGGCACAAAATATTCCCAATTATAAGCAGCAACACCATTTGAAACAGAATAGGTGCCATCATTCTCACGGCACACTTCTAAATTCTGACAAGGCGAAACAACAACTGTGGTAGTGGCAACAAAACCACAATTGGTGTTTAATGTAATTACATGTGAACCAACGCCTGCAAGAGCAGGATTAAACAAACCGCTTGAGCTTACTCCATTTCCACTCCAAGTTCCGGTAATTGTGCTTGAGCAAGTTGTACCCGTTCCGGAAGTAAAAGCCAATTGCTGTGGCGGATCATTGATACAGAAACTTTCTGTTTCTGTAATTTCTGCGAAACAACACGGACTTGGAATAACACTTACATCATCTACAAAATAATACGCATAAGGATTTGTAAATCCACCACCGGGATTATTGACAATGGTTGTGTTTGCATTATTAAAAAAATTGCCGATTACAAAAAACTGTTCGCCACCTGTTGCCACATAATCCCATTGTAATCTTACCCAATTAGTAGTATCTGTTATAGGACCACAATCGTAATTTAGATGTGGTGTAATATTAATTAAAGAATTCGTTTGACCAGGGCAAGCATTACGCTGATAGAGAGAATTGAAAAAATGCATGCCAATATTATCTGTAGCATAAGCAACATCATTTGCCAAACTCACATAGAAAGAAACACAATAGGTTTGTCCGGCAACGAGTGGGGAACTCAACTTACCTTCAATGTATTCCCTCTATTCATCCAATGCTTCGTGCGAAATAAAACCGGCATGGCGAGTTCCAGTTCTTGAATACTGATAGCCCAAAATTGAGTTGGGCATTACTGTTGCAAAAATATTGCAAGAAGAGAATAAATCAGGAGAAGAACATGAATCTGCGCCTGAGTTCGCATCATTCCAATCTACTAAATCAGTTGTAAACCCTTCACCTCCAAAGTTTGCACAATTAGAAGTAGTAATTTCAAAACTTGGATTTAAAACTAAATTTTGAGAAAATGTAATTTTTACTAAAAAAAATAAGGCAAAAAGTACAAACAAATAATATCTTTCTTTTTGCCTTATCATAAATAATTTAATTAATATTAATTATCTTGATTTCTCATTTTCTTTAAATAGTACTCGATCTGATTTACCAACAGCTGCTTTTAAATCAGAAATAAATTTTGCCTGATCAGCGGCCTTGAATTCTTTAAGTGTGAACATAAAATCTTCTTCTCCTTCCCTTCCCCATCTCTTTTTTTCATAAGAAG
>CAZTCG010000076.1:0-7451 GCA_964612005.1 uncultured Flavobacteriaceae bacterium
CAACACGCTTGATTTTGATTCAAGAAAGTCTAGGTTCGAGCCCTAGTCGGACAACAACTAAAAACCTTTAAACCCCTGAAAATAAATAATTTCAGGGGTTTTTTATTTGAATTTTGTTACAAGTTATTAGTTGTGTGAATTACAAATAATTTTGATTCTAGAAATTATAAATTTATTTTATGATTCAATTAAGAAAATATTCAGAGTAAAAAGGTTTAATCACCAGGTATTAGAAAAAATAAAAACTAAATAGACAAGAAATTAAACCCAATCATTTTTTGTCTTCTTCCTTTGATTGAAATGCCTCAAGCACCCAAGTTATGAATGATAAAATTAAACTGAATAAGAATGCGTCCCAAAGACTATCTATGGAAAAACCATCGACTAAATAAGCAGCCAATAAATTTATAAAAGTATTGATTACTAAAATGAATAACCCTAATGTGAAAATGGTAAAAGGTACTGTTAAAATTACCAATATTGGTTTTACAATTGTATTTAAAAAAGCTAATACCGCAGCAACCAAAAATGCAGTTAAAAAATCATTTTGATCTAAATGAACTCCAGGTAAAATCATAGCTGTTATCAGAACAGCCAACGTAGAAATAATAAGTTTAACTATAAATTTCATTAGAAATTAGTTAAAATAAATAAGTGTTAAATATATTGGATTACCATCCTAAAATCCAGGCAAAAATTAAAGGGGCAACAATTGTTGCATCACTCTCCACTATAAATTTTGGAGTTGATTTATCTAATTTCCCCCAAGTAATTTTTTCATTTGGAACAGCCCCTGAATATGAACCATAGCTGGTTGTAGAATCAGAAATCTGGCAAAAATATGCCCAGAAAGGAACATCATGCCACTCTAAATCCTGATACATCATAGGAAATCACCAGCAATACCGCCTCCAATTTGGAAAAACCCTACACCTTTTCCTGAACTATTTTTTCTGTACCAATCGCTTAACCAAACCATATATTCAATACCTGATTTCATGGTAGTTGGTTTAATTTCATTTTTAATGATATAGGATGCAAAAATATTTCCCATGGTACTGTCTTCCCAACCCGGACAAACAATTGGTAGGTTTTTTTCAGCAGCAGCCAACATCCAACTGTTAGCAGGATCAATCTCGTAATATTGTTTTAATACTCCTGAATTCAACATTTTATACATGAATTCATGTGGGAAATAACGCTCACCTTTTGTATCAGCATCTTTCCATAATTCATATATATGTTTTTGTAAACGACGGAAAGCTTCTTCTTCAGGAATACAAGTGTCAGTAACACGGTTGAAACCATCTTCTAATAAATCCCACTCATCTTGTGGAGATAAATCTCTGTAATTTGGCACACGCTTATAATGGGTATGAGCAACCAGATTCATGATGTCTTCTTCCAAATTTGCCCCTGTACAAGAAATGATATCAACTTTGCCTTGACGAATCATCTCAGCTAAAGATTTACCTAATTCTGCAGTACTCATTGCACCAGCCAATGAAACTAGCATTTTACCACCTTCGGTTAAATGAGTTTCATAACCTTTTGCCGCATCAACAGTTGCAGCAGCATTAAAATGCAAATAATGTTTCTCCATAAATTGAGAAATCGGCCCTTTATTTTTACTTGAAATAGACATTGTATACTAGTTTTTAGGTGTGCAAAATTAAATTTATTCTTTGATATGACGCTAAAAACTTTAAAAATAAAGAGATAGATTTTTTTATTATAAAATTTCCATGTGCTTCGTGCACAAAAACAAATGCGGTGCACTGAGCTTGTCGAAGTGAAGATACATGGCGTATACCATATGGCAAATAAAAAGCAATAAAAATCTACATATGAAAATTGTTATGAATAAAAATTACTTGAGATTTTAACTTAATGAAGTAATTTTGTTAAACAGGCATGTAAACCACTTTTTTTGTTTCAAAAAACTCTTCCTCAAAATGAGTTGATAAATCAAAAATTAACGTTCTGTTTTTGAAATTTTTTAATTCTTCTTTTAAATCACCGCCTTTTAAATATAGAATTCCATTTTCAAATTCATTTAAATTGCGCTTTGCAATTTTATTTTTTATCCAATTATAAAACTCATTAAATTCAGTAACAGCTCGGCTAACAATAAAATCAAATTTTTCATTAATTTTTTCTGCTCGTTCATGTTGAGCCCTAACATTTTTAAGTTGTAAACCTAAAGCTACTTCTTCAACAACTTTTATTTTTTTTCCAATAGAGTCCACTAATAAAAAATTACATTCTGGAAACAATATTGCTAGGGGAATACCCGGAAAACCGCCACCAGTACCAACATCCATAATGTTACTTCCTGATGAAAATTGTGTAATCTTAGCTATTCCCAGCGAATGCAAAACATGTCGTTCTAAAAGCAAATCAATATCTTTTCTTGAAACAACATTAATTTTCGAATTCCATTCTTCATATAATTTTTGAAGCAAAGAAAATTGTTGTATTTGCTTATCAGTTAATTTAGGAAAATACTTTAAAATTATATCTATTGCCATTTGATTTAGATTTTATTTTCGGTATTTTTTAATACTTGAAATAAAAAATCTCTTGCTCTAAAAAGTTGCGCTTTAACAGTTCCTATGGGTAATTTAAGTTGTTCTGAAATTTCTTCGTAACTTAATTCTTCATAATAGCGCATTTCAACTAATTGCCTGTATTTAGGTTTTAATTTCTCTACAATTAATTTTAATGATTCTATTTTTTGTTTTTTGATGTAGTTTTCTTCCGGGTCAAGATCATTAGATTTTATGACATTTTTATACTCTCCACCATCCTCATTTGCTGTAGTTGTATATCCGGTATAAAATTGTTCATTCTTTTTTTTACGAATAAAATCAATGGCATTATTAGAAGCAATTTTAAATAGCCAAGTGCTAAAAGCAAATTGTGGCGTGTATTGTTTTAATCGATTAAATGCCTTTCCAAATGCTTCAATAGTTAAATCATCTGCGTCATCTTTATTGTTAACCATTTTCATTAGCTTGTAGTAAACAGAATCACGATAACGAGACATTAACTCAGCATAAGCTTTTTGATCTGCGTTTTCTAATGCAGATTGAATGAGTTTATAATCATAAACTGCTTTTGTAGATAAATTCTCGTTTGGATTTATGTTTTCCATTTGTTTTGCTTTACGATTTTTCTGCTTAAATGTAAAAATGGATAAATTAGAACATTTCTTAAAAAAGAACCACCATCGTATCGTCCATTATTTTACAAACACAAACAACAACCTCGTCTATGTATTAGTTTTATCAATCTATGATGGTGTCTTATTTATGGTAAATGAACAGAAGTATTAAATCAAAGATAATGATAAAAATCAATAAATCTTTTTCACCTAGTTTTTTCATTGCACCACTAAAAACGATAAACTGCACAACTAATTTAATGAACCAAATAGATAAAACAGGAATCAGAATTGAAGGAAAAAATAGAGCAGTAAATAAACTTAAGTGAAAAATATAATTACTTGCATGTATAAAACTTAATTTATTTTTTGTTGCATTCTTATAATATGGAGCGGTAGTGAGGTGCCTTGTTTTTTGAAGCCACCATTCGTTGAAATTTCTCTTTGGTAATGAGTGTGTAAAACTATCGGTTGAAATCACAACTGAAGTGTTTACGGAATTTGATGCCTGATTAACAAATAAATCATCATCACCGGATAATAGATGATAATGCGTAGCAAATCCTTTATGCTTGAAAAACAACTCTTTTTTATAAGCTAAATTTCTGCCAACTCCCATGTAGGCATCTTTTTTTATTCCTGAGGAGAGATAATTTAAGGCAATTGTAAACGAATCGTAACGAATTAATTTGTTTATAAAACTATCTTGTTTTTGATAAGGGCCATAACCAATAACTATTTCTTTATTGTGACCAAAACCTTTCATCATTTCAGTAATCCAATTATCAGTATCCGGAACACAATCAGCATCAGTAAATAACAAGTGCTCATATTTAGCTCCTTTAATACCTACCATCAAAGCAAATTTTTTACCGTGTTTATAATATGGATCTTCTTTTACAACAATTGATTTTAGATTTGGAAAAATATCTTTGTATTCTCTAATAACATCTTCAGTATTATCATAGCTACAATCGTTAACAACTACAACCTCAAATTCAGGATAATTTTGGGAAAGTATTTTTGGTAAAAATTCAGTTAGATTATCCGCTTCATTACGGGCACAAATAATTACAGATACTGGATATTTCTGTTCGTTTAATTCTGCAGGATGAGGGTTAAATCTATTAATTTTAAAATAGCTTCCAAAATATACAATCAATTTAAGTATTAAACCAAAAAGTAAAACACCTAAAATTGAAAGGTACCACACATTATTTAAAAAATCGAGGTTATTCATCATGATACAAAATTAGACGTACTCACGCAATAGGGTTTATCCTATATTTGTAAATAATAAACAAAGTAATTAACAAGATGCTGAAGGCGGTAATTTTTGATATGGATGGAGTTATAGTTGATTCTGAGCCATATTGGAGACAATCGATGATCAAAGGGTTTAATTCTGTGGGCTTAAATATTACAGAAAATGATTGCAGAAAGACAACCGGAATGCGTTTAGATGAAGTAATTTCCTTTTGGAAAAAGCAATATAACTGGACTAATAAATCTAACTTGCAGTTGCATGATGAAATAATTTTCGATTTATGTAAATCAATAGAAACTAGTGGTAAAGAGTTGGAAGGAACAACTGCAGCATTAATTTATTTTAAAGCTAAAAAATTTAAAATTGGTTTAGCATCTTCTTCTAACAACCTTTTAATTAATACGGTGATAAATAAATTAGGTCTTCATCATTTTTTCGATGCTATTCATTCTGCTGAGCATTTACCTTATGGTAAGCCACATCCTCAAGTGTTTTTGAACTGTGCAAATTCATTGTTTGTTCACCCAGAAGAGTGTTTGGTAATTGAAGATTCGTTGAATGGAATCATAGCAGCTAAAGCTGCAAAAATGAAAACCATTGCCATACCAGATGAAGAACATAGAAATGATAAACGTTTTATTATCGCTGATTGTTTTGTGAAAAGTTTATTAGAAATTAATGATGAACTTTTATCTGTTTTTTAAAATTTTAATAACTAAAAAAAACATTTCTAATTGTGAAATTTCAATTACAACATCAAGATATTCAATCTAAAGCAAGGGCAGGTTTAATAGAAACTGATCACGGCACAATAGAAACTCCTATTTTTATGCCTGTAGGTACAGCGGCAACAGTAAAGGCTGTACATCAACGTGAGTTAAAAAATGATATTCAAGCACAAATTATTTTGGGCAATACTTATCATTTGTATTTACGACCAGGAACTGAAGTGCTTAAACAAGCAGGGGGCTTACATAAATTTAATGGATGGGATCGACCAATATTAACAGATAGTGGTGGATATCAGGTTTTTTCATTAGCAGCTCAACGTAAGTTGAAAGAAGAAGGAGCAACCTTTAAATCTCACATTGATGGTTCAAAACATTTGTTCACTCCCGAAAACGTAATGGACATACAGCGAATTATTGGTGCTGACATCATTATGGCTTTTGATGAATGTGCTCCATATCCTTGCACCTATGATTATGCCAAAAAAAGTATGGCAATGACCCATCGCTGGCTCGATAGATGCATTCAACAATTTGATTCTACACAGCCACTTTATGATTACTCACAAACACTGTTTCCAATTGTGCAAGGTAGTGTTTATAATGATTTACGTAAACAATCTGCTGAATTTGTTGCGTCCAAAAACAGAGAAGGAAATGCTATTGGAGGCTTATCAGTTGGTGAACCGGCTGAGGAAATGTATGCTATGACTGAAGAAGTGTGTGCTATCTTACCTACTGATAAACCAAGATATTTGATGGGGGTAGGAACACCGGCAAATATTTTAGAGAGTATAGCACTTGGAGTAGATATGTTTGATTGCGTTATGCCCACGCGTAATGCCCGTCATGGATTGCTTTTTACTTCGGAAGGAATCATTAATATTAAAAATGAAAAATGGAAAACTGATTTTTCACCTCTTGATCCAAATGGAACTGCTTATGTTGATCATGATTATTCAAAAGCATATTTAAGGCATTTGTTAATTTGTAACGAATTGCTTGCGGCACAAATTGCAAGTGTTCATAATCTTGCATTGTACCTTTGGTTAGTAAAAGAAGCCCGTCAACAAATAATTGCAGGAACATTTTATGAGTGGAAAACTAAAATGGTCAAAAAAGTAACTACTCGTTTATAAAAAACTAATTAACTGTTTTAAAAAATTGTGAATTAATTTTTAATGTTTCATTCAATTATGAATGTTGTTATCATTTTCATTGATAATTTAAAAATTATCTTTGTTAACTCCTTTAACTAAAATTATTTAAATGAAACAATACCACGATTTAATGCGCCATGTTTTAGATGTTGGCGCTGTTAAAACAGACAGAACAGGCACCGGAACAATTAGTGTTTTCGGATATCAGATGCGATTTAATTTGCAGGAAGGTTTTCCATTATTAACTACAAAAAAATTACATACAAAATCAATCTTTCATGAATTACTTTGGTTTTTAAAAGGTGACACCAACATTGCATACTTAAAAGAAAACGGTGTAAGTATTTGGGATGAATGGGCTGATGAAAACGGAAATCTTGGTCCTGTTTATGGCTCCCAATGGAGATGTTGGCCAACACCTGACGGCAGACACATAGATCAAATAACAAACGTTATTAATATGATTAAGAAATCACCTGATTCGAGGCGATTAATTGTAAGTGCATGGAATGTTGGTGAAATTGAAAAAATGAAATTGCCTCCTTGCCATGCTTTTTTTCAGTTTTATGTGGCAGATGGCAAATTAAGTTGCCAGTTGTATCAGCGTAGTGCAGATATTTTTCTTGGTGTACCATTTAACATTGCTTCGTATGCATTACTTACTCACATGGTTGCACAAGCTTGTGATTTGCAGGTTGGTGATTTCGTTCATACATTAGGTGATGCGCATTTATATTCCAATCACATTGAACAAGCAAAATTGCAGCTGTCTCGTGAGTGCAGAAAACTACCGGTTTTAAAAATTAATCCGGATGTAAAAAATATTTTTGATTTTAAATTCGAGGATTTCAGCATCGAAGGATATGATCCTCATCCTCACATTAAAGCTGCAGTTGCAGTATAATTAACAAAAAAATTATTGTTCTTTACAATTCGCCATATAGTCCCTTTTTAAATGCTATAGAGTACTTCTTTGGTTATTTGAAAAAAAAAGTACTGAAAGAACAAATATAAGATAAGTAATTTCATTAATTCTAATATAAATTTTTAAAAAATAACATTTTAAAAAGGAAAGAACTTATAAATATTATTCATGAAACAATTAAATGCGTAGAAAAAAGTTAAATTAC
>CAZTCG010000077.1:0-7443 GCA_964612005.1 uncultured Flavobacteriaceae bacterium
CATTGTGTGTACGAACAGTAATTTTTGCTTTTGATAGCTTTCTAATTAAAGGAATATAGGGCGCCATAAATATACCCTCAATTTGAACAATATCAAACTCTTGTTTATTCAAGCAACTAATCAATTCGCGCTCAAATTCTTTAAAAACAAATCTGGAAACAAAATAGGATTCATTAGTAAATAAATTCAATATTGCTCCGATTGGTTTTATCCCGGTATTTTTATAAACAGATATATAATGGCTTTTTTTCTTAAAATCCATTGGCACCAAAGCATCTGATTTAAAATGTTTTTTGGTATTGATAGTAATAAGATGAAAATCTACATTGTTCTGAATAAAGCCTTTGGCCATATTATATACAGCAATAGAACTTCCATCATTAGGAGGATATGGAGCTTTATTCGAAATTTGCAGTATTCTCATGTTACCTGTTTTGATTTTTTAAATGCAACTATTTTTTTAATTAAAGTAATATAAACAGTTCCATCAAATAAACTCGAATCTTTTGCGGCTTTAACCGACAACCAAATACCAAAAGGTAAAAAGAGGAATGGACCAATCCACATCGCAATTAAAGGCTGCATTTCTCCTTCCAAAGCCATTTTCTCTGCACTGAATGATATAACATGGTAGATAATAAATAATATAACGGAAATAACTACTGGCATTCCCAATCCACCTTTTCTAACTATAGCGCCAAGTGGTGCGCCAACAAAAAATAAAACAAAGCAAGCAAATGATAATGTAAATTTTTTGTGCCAGTTAATCAGAAACTTTGCTTCCTCGTCATTTTTACCCCTAAACTCAATTTCTTTTTCGGTTAAATAGCTATCACAACTTCTTGCCTGAGTTAATGCGTTTTCAAATATTTGTGCTTTTGTGTTGGCGTTTACTCTAGTTAAATATTCATTAATACTAATAAAAGCTGTATTTAAAGAATCTGACACGCGTGATGCTCGAACAGCCTTAGAATTAAAATAATTGGAATAGTTTGAAAAAGTAGTAGCTACTAATTTGTTTTTTTCATTAGTAATAGTATCAACATAATTAGTGAGCTGTGTTACATTCATCATTTCAGCATTATTTCTGAACAACTCTTCGTTGGTACGTTTAATTTTAAATCCACTTAAGTCAAAAACAATTCTTTGTTTTTCAAAAGAAAAAGAAATCATTGGTCTTCTTTTAAAATCAACTGGATCACTTAATAATTGTTGGTAACGATTTCCGCTATATAATGTCATTATTAATTTTTCCTTATCTGAGGTCGTTTCTAATAATCCCGAGTCGGCATACATTTGTACCAGGTTTCCTTTTCCCTCGTGATGATCATAAATGGTAATATTTTTAATGGTTTTACCATCTGTTTCTTTTTTCCCCACCCTGATGCTATAGCCCTCTATACCGTTATAAAAAACAGACTCTTTTATACTTAAAGTTGGTTTTGCTCCCCTTACATCGTATAACAGTGAAGATTGCTTTAAATGAATATATGGCATAGTATAATTGCTATAAGCAAAACAAATAATTGCTAGAAAAAAAATAAAATAAACTACAGGCTGCATAATTTTAATAAGCGACAAGCCAGAAGATTTCATGGCAGCCAACTCATAAGTTTCGCCTAAACCACCAAAAGTCATAATTGAAGAAAGTAAAATAGCCAAAGGCATAGATTGTGGAACAAACATTAAAAAGGTATAACTAAACATTTTAGCCAAAGTAATTCCATCAATTCCCTTACCTGCAATTTCGTCTATATAGGTAAAAACAAAAATCATAAAAAAAACAAAGACCGTAATGAACAAAGTCCCTAAAAAAGGAGGGATAAACTTTTTAATTAGGTATAGATGTAGTGTTTTCAATGATTAATCGTCAAAAATACGATTTCCTAATTAGTAAATTGATTAATGTTAAGGTACTCTGCTAAAAAACTTTAAAAGATTTTTGTTGGTTTAAACGATGAGATTTTACTTTAATCGAAGTATTTTATCTATAAATTTGTAATTCCTTAAAAAACACAAACATGTTAGGTTTAAAGTTGCCAACTGACCCGCGATGGGTAAATCTAGTGGATAATAACATTGAAGAAATTTTAACTGATCATGCATTTTGCGAGCAAAAAGCTGCTAGTAACGCAATTTTTCTTGTGGTAAATTACCCTGAACTAACCGATTTAGTAGACGCAATGCTCGCTTTAGCAAAAGAAGAGCTAACTCACTTTGAGCAAGTTCATGCGCAAATCAAAAAAAGAGGATATATTTTAGGTCGTGAGCGAAAAGATGATTATGTTGGAGAGCTTTATAAATTCATGAAAAAAGGCTATAACCGAACGATTGCTTTAGTTGATCGTTTGCTGTTTGCCGCAATGATTGAGGCAAGAAGCTGTGAACGTTTTAAGCTCTTGTCCGAAAAAATTAATGATGAGGATTTACGCGAATTTTATCGTGAGTTAATGATTAGTGAAGCAACTCATTATACTACATTTATTTCATTTGCTAAACAGTATTGTGAAGATCAGGTTGATGTACAAAAGCGGTGGAAAGAGTGGCTAGATTATGAAGCACAAATTATAACTAACTACAGTAAACGCGAAACCATTCATGGTTGATTGAGCTCACCTGAACGAAGAATGTCCTCGGGGTCCCAAAACTTTTCTTTGAAATTCACTATTTCATTATCAATTACGAGTATTCCTTCATTTTTTAGTAATTCCTCCATTTCGAAAGGTGCGGAAAAATGATGTTTTCCTGTTAGTAACCCATTTCTGTTTACAACACGATGTGCAGGAACTTTTGGATGTTGAGAATGTGAATTATTCATGGCATAACCCACCAAACGAGATGAACGAGGTGCGCCCAAACATTTTGCAATAGCGCCATAAGTGGTCACTTTGCCTTTTGGGATTAATCTCACTAATTCGTAAACCGAATTAAAAAATTCAGTTGATCCGGAAACTTTATTCATTTTATGAATTAAAAAAAGCTGCCCTTTTGAGGCAGCTTTTTGTATTGTGATTAAATTATTAATCTCTTCTACCAAATATTCTTAATAAGAAAAGAAAAATGTTAATGAAATCAAGATATAATGTAAATGCACTCATTACACCTAATTTTTTATATACTTCAGTACCATCATTTTCTGCAGCTAAATTTTTAATGCGTTGAACATTGAAAGCAACTAAACCAGTAAAAACAGCAACACCAACAATGCTAATTAAATAATCGAAACCTGAACTTTTAGTGAACATATTGATAAGAGATGCGATTACAATTCCAAATACGCCTATCATCATAATTCTTCCAAAATTGGTTAAGTCTGTTTTTGTAGTTGCGCCTACAACAGCCATTAAACCAAATAAACTGGCTGCAGAACCGAATGCTTTTAAAACGGTATTTTCACCATAAGCCGGAATAACAACGCTTAAAGTTATTCCTGTGCAGGCAGCATAAGCCATAAATAAACCTAATAGTGCAGGGAAAGATAAGCGGTTAAAACCAAAATTCATTACTAAAATAAATGCAAAAGGAGCAAATAATAAAACCCAATATAAAATAGTTGGTTTTGCCGTTCCGGTTGATTCATCAATGTTATACAATAATTCAAATAAAGACGGGTTGTATGCAAATAATAAAGACCCTACAATTGATACTACCATTGCTAATGCCATCCAGATAAATGTCTGTGTCATCAACGAACGTGTTTTTGCTTCAACTTGTGTGTTAAAACTGTTGATGTTTGTGCTTCTGTTAAAATTGAAATTATCCATTTTTTGTTTAATTAATAATGTACAAATTTAATAATAAATCAGTCGTTTTGTGCGGGTAAAGGTTTAAAGTGAATCATATTTTCGTTAATAAAATTTAAGATATCATCTTTACCTAATCTTTTTTCGGATGAACTAATAAAAATATCTGGTAATTCAGTAAACCAACCTAAAACTTGTTTTTTATAACTCTCTATATTTTTGCTGAGTTCAGTTTTTCCTAGTTTATCTGTTTTAGTAAATACTAAAACAAAAGGCAATTCTTTTTCCGCAAGCCAATTCATGAATTCGCAATCAATTTGTTGCATAGGTAAACGGCTATCAATTAATAAAAACGTACACACTAAGCTTTTACGTTTAGTAAAGTAATCACTGATCATTCCTTCAAATTCAGCTCTAGAACTTTTAGAAACACTTGCGTAACCAAACCCCGGTAAATCTACTAAGTACCAATTGTCGTTAATTAAGAAATGATTAATCAATTTTGTTTTACCTGGTTTAGCAGATGTTTGTGCTAACTTATTGTTGTTGCACAACATATTTATGAGTGAACTTTTACCAACGTTGCTTCTTCCAATAAAAGCGTATTCGGGTTTATCCGGTTTAGGTAATTGTTTTATTTCTTTGCTGCTTTTTACAAAAACAGCCTTACCGATTGTCATTTTGATATTGGTTTTTCGGATTTCTCTTTTAAATAGGAATTGATGTGCCTTTCTTTCTTACTTTCAAATATATCAGGTATGGTAACCATTAAGCCGGTTTCTTCCACATCGCCAAACGTAGGATTTGTAGAGGTCCCGAAGGTTTTCATGGTAGAAGATAAATTCATGTATGCATTAACCAAGGGCGGAATGTTTTCTCCAATAGCACGTACATTTTTATTCAGCACAGCATGACCATCTTTGTAATTTAATCCATCTAGAGATTTTATAAATTCATCAACGTTTGTTTTAAAACCCAATTTTAGTTCAGAAACAGGTTCAACCAATTTATCTTTATCAGGAAAGTAGTAAGCCATAAAAGCTAGAATCATATCTCTTGCCTGCGCATTAAAATCAGTGTACATAGTTACCTTACCAAAGAAATAACGCATCTCAGGATAATCAACAATGATAGCTCCTAAACCATCCCATAAATTATCCAAACTAAATAAGCCTTTTCGAAATTGCTCAGAAGGCTGGTAGGCAGGTTGAATAAATGATCGACCTAATTCAATGGTATATGGCAAAAACTCTTTCATGAATTTTTCGGAGAAATGAAATAATTCTGTAGTGGCTAATTTTACTTCACCGTTTTTATATTCAGCATCTTTACATAATATAAAACGGTAAGCTCCTACAATTTCTTTGTCCTCCGGATTCCATACCAATAACTGTTTGTAAGGATGTTCAGAGACATCAAACTCATCAATGTCAATTGATTTACCTGTTCCACCTCCTGCATGACGAAAAGTAACTTCGCGTAAACGACCAATTTCACGCATTAAATTTGGAGAGTCGTGATGAGTAATGATGAATATCTGATTCTTGCCATTGTTAGTGTTACGAATAAACCGATCACTGTTCAGTTCTTGTTCCAACAAATGGCGATCTACTTTTTCAATAATGGCTTCCATAAATAATGATTAGGTAAATATAACAAACAAAAGGAGATTTAAAATGAAAGATTTAAACAGGATAATCCTTAAAAAAAGTTATTTAGATATAGGTGCAATTAATTTTTATCATAAGTGTTTTAATACATTTGTGTTGCATAATAAATGAAATTGTAATGAAGGTAGCAGTTGTTGGAGCAACCGGTTTGGTTGGTTCTGCCATGTTAAAAGTTTTAGAGGAAAGAAAATTTCCAATTACTGAATTAATTCCAGTAGCATCAGAAAAATCAATTGGCAAAAAAATTATATTCAATAGTAAAGAATTTGCCGTAAAAGGTATGCAAGAAGCGATTAATGAGAAACCGCATATTGCATTGTTTTCTGCAGGAGGAGAAACATCTAAACAATGGGCTCCACATTTTGCAAATGCAGGCACAACTGTTATTGATAATTCATCTGCATGGAGAATGGATGCTTCGAAAAAATTGATTGTTCCCGAGGTAAATGCACATGTGCTTTCCAAAGCAGATAAAATCATTGCCAACCCAAATTGTTCAACCATACAAATGGTGGTGGTTTTAAAACCTTTGCACGAAAAATACAAAGTAAAACGCGTAGTAGTTTCCACATATCAATCCGTAACCGGAACAGGTATAAAAGCCGTTAATCAATTGATGAATGAACGCAGAGGAATAGATGGAGAAATGGCTTATAAATATCCTATTGATTTAAATGTAATTCCTCAGATAGATGTTTTTACTGAAAACGGCTACACCAAGGAGGAAATGAAAATGATTAACGAAACCAAAAAAATTATGGGTGATGATTCCATAAAAGTTACTGCAACAACCGTCAGAATTCCGGTGATGGGTGGGCATAGTGAATCGGTTAACATTGAATTTGAAAGAGAACCCGATTTAAGGGAAGTAAAAAAATTATTGAGTGAAAGTGCAGGCATAATTGTTCAAGACGACCCTTCAACTCAATTGTATCCAATGCCTAAATATGCTCACAATCGTGATGAGGTTTTTGTGGGAAGAATTCGTTTGGATGAAACCCTACCAAATGCCATTAATATGTGGATTGTTGCCGATAATTTAAGAAAAGGTGCTGCAACTAATGCTGTACAAATTGCAGAATATTTACTTGCAAAAAAATTGGTGTAATGTCCGTTTTACCACCTTATCTTAAACCTGGAGATTCCATTGCCTTAATTGCAACTGCAAGAAAAATCACTCAGGAAGAATTATTTCCTTCCATTCAATTAATTGAAAGTTGGGGGTTAAACGTAGTTACTGCACCCAATTTATACAAACAAGAAAATCAATTTGCAGGTAGTGATGAAGAACGCGCTGCAGATTTGCAATGGGCATTGGACAATGAAAATATAAAGGCTGTGCTTTGTGTACGGGGTGGATACGGAACTGTAAGAATCATTGATAAAATAGATTTTAATAAATTCAGTAAGCAACCCAAATGGATAATTGGGTATAGCGATGTAACCGTTTTACATCAACATATTTACTCAAATTTTAATGTTGCCACATTGCATGCAACCATGCCAATTAATTTTTTCAAAAACCAAGAAGCAACAGAAAGTTTAAGAAAAGCATTGTTTGGAGAGCAACTTAATTATGAGATTAATCAACATTCTTTAAATCGTGAAGGCGAAGCCGAAGGAGAATTAATTGGCGGAAACTTAAGTTTGATATATGCTTTATGCGGAAGCAACAGTGATATTGATACGGATGGTAAAATTTTATTCATTGAAGATTTGGATGAATACTTGTACCATGTTGACCGCATGATGATGAATTTAAAGCGCAGCGGAAAATTAGCCAAGCTGAAAGGGCTAGTTATTGGGGGCATGTCGGATATGAAAGACAACGCAATTCCATTTGGAAAAACCGCTGAGGAAATTATTTTTGATACAGTTAAAGAATATAATTATCCGGTTTGTTTTGATTTTCCTGCCGGGCATATTGATCGTAATTTGGCTCTTGTATTCGGCAATAAATATTCTCTAAGCGTAAGTAAAAATCACACACACTTAAAATTTGCTTAACCTTTTGTTAATTCAGCTGTTTT
>CAZTCG010000078.1:0-3273 GCA_964612005.1 uncultured Flavobacteriaceae bacterium
AGATGAAGTTACTCCGGGATTCTCGATAAAAGGATACGTGGGTACACCGGCATCGGCAAAGAAAAAAAGAGGCGAGCAGTATTTTTTCGTTAATCAGCGATTCATAAAAAGTGCCTACCTCAATTTTGCGGTTTCAGATGCTTACACGGATTTAATAAAAGGCGATGAGTTTCCAAGTTACATCCTTTTTATTGATTTGCCTCCAAGCACAATTGATGTAAACATTCATCCCACCAAAACAGAAATAAAATTTGAGGACGAAAAAACATTATTCGTCATTTTAAAAACTGCTGTTAAGCGTGCTCTTGGTAAAGCCAATCTTGCACCAAGCATTGATTTTGATGTAGAACAATCTGTTGTTGATGCGATGTATAATTCGCCACAGCAGCCAAAAGCACCTGAGGTTACGTTTAACACTTCGTATAATCCATTTTCAGCAGATAACAATAAATCATCTTACAAAAAGGAATACGAAAGCTCACTTTACAAGCAAAATAAACAGAACTGGGAATCGCTTTATCAGCAACATCAAACAGATGTCAATCCGCAATTAGAAAGTGAACAGGAACAACATCAGTTGTTTGATGAAACTCAGGTTCAGTCGCCGAAAAAAGAGTTTTTTCAGTTGCAGCAAAAATACATTGTTACCACCATCAATTGTAATTTGGTGCTGATTGATCAGCATCGTGCTCACGAAACCATTTTGTATTATCATTACTTAAATTCCTTTGAAGGGCAAGCCATTGCTTCGCAACAGGAATTATTTCCGCAAAGTTTGGATTTAAGTCCGGTGGATTTAAATTTGGTATTGAGTTTAAAAACAGAATTAAAATCACTCGGTTTCGATATTGAACAGTTTGGAAAAGATAGCATCGTGATGCACGGAGTTCCTGCCGATCATTCCGAACAAAATTGTTTGGAACTGCTGGAAGGCATAATTGAAAATTATAAACTCAATAACCTGGATGTTGAATTGGACAAGCGCGACAACCTTTGCCGTGCAATGGCCAAAAAAGCAGCCATTCAATACGGAAAAGAATTGCAGCACGAAGAAATTGAATTACTCCTGCAACATTTGTTTTCTTTGGAAAACTATTCATTTTCTCCATCAGGAAAAATCATTGTTTCGGAATTGCCATTTTCCGATATTGAAAAATTATTTAAAAAACGTTAGTCAATGAATCAGGATTACCGACCTACTCGCTTTCAGGTTTTGCCCCCGGTGGTAAAAAACATTCTTATCATTTCGGGCATCCTGTTTTTGGCAACGCAGGTTTTTCAGGCTAATCCCGGCATCAACCTCACTGATTTTTTAGGACTGCATTATTTTTCCGCTGAATTATTCAAGCCGTATCAATTCATCACTTACTTGTTTATGCATGCCGATTTCACGCATTTGTTTTTTAACATGTTTGCCGTTTGGACCTTCGGTTCGGTGCTTGAAAATGTGTGGGGTCCAAAACGTTTTTTGATTTTTTACCTGATAACAGGAATGGGCGCTGCCTTAATTCAGTACCTCGTGATTTATTTAGACATTAATGATTCGGTTTTGGTATTCGATCAAATCATGCAAGAAAACAACATCGATAAATTGACCAAATTTTTTAAAAGCGGAGCACTTACCCCATTCATGAATGCATCTACCTACGATTTGTTTCAGGGATTTGTAGATCAATACAACGAAGCATCTGCAACTGATCCAACCAAGGCAGTTTTTCTGGCCCATGAATTCATTCAGCAAGTGCAAAGCACGTATTTAAACGCACACGTTATTGTAGGCGCATCAGGTTCATTATTCGGCTTGTTGCTTGCATTTGGCATGTTGTTCCCAAACACGTATTTAAGCATATTTTTCTTTTTTCCTATAAAGGCAAAATACTTTGTCATGATTTATGGCTTGTTTGAATTGCTTTCAGGAATTGCCAATCAGCCCGGCGATAACGTTGCCCATTTTGCCCATTTAGGTGGAATGCTGTTTGGGTTTTTTATGATTATTTACTGGAAAAAAAACAGGAACAATTTTTATTAAAAACAATAAGCCATTAAATTTGAACCATGTATTCAGGTTTTACATCCAATTCATTACTCGCTCGTTTCATCATCATCAATGGAGTTGTTTTTTTGACGCTTAATATTTTATTCCATGTATTAAACATCAATCTCATTCCTTACATTTCCGTGCATTCTTCCTTTCCTTCGTTTTTTATTTATGCCTGGGGAATTTTCACGTATATGTTTTCACACCTTGATTTATCACATGTGTTTTATAACATGCTCTGGTTGTTTTTTATGGGGCAGATTTTTACCGTTATCATCGGAGAACAACGATTATTATTTACTTATTTATTTGGGGGCATTTCAGGAGCACTATTGTTTTTTATCACTTCACTTTTATTTTCAAAACAGGAAGGTTATTTAATTGGAGCTTCTGCTTCAGTAATGGCAATTACTGTTGCAGCGGGAACCTACGCGCCCAATATGCCGGTGTCGGTTTTCTTAATTGGAGAAGTAAAATTAAAGTGGGTAGTAGTCGCTTCATTCATCATGTTTTCACTGATTGATTTATCGGTTAACACCGGAGGAAAAATTTCTCACATGGGCGGTGCATTGTTTGGGTTCATTTATGCGCGACAATTAAAAAACAGAAACGATATCGGGGAATGGTTTCAACGATTGGTGAGTGGGCAAAAACTAAAAGTGGTTCATCGTAAAAAATTTACTGATGAGGAGTATAATTATTCCAAACGAAAAGAAGAAAAAAACCTGGATGAATTGCTGGACAAAATCAACCGTTCCGGTTACGACAGTTTAAGCAAAAGAGAGAAAGAACGTTTACACGAATTATCCAAAAAATGAAACTGATACTTAAAAACATATTTGTTCTTCTTGCACTTTTTTGCATGCAAATTTCTTTTGCAAACTATCCGCCACCGAGTTATAAAATTGCTGTTTTAAAATATGGAGGCGGTGGTGATTGGTATGCCAACCTGGAAACCTCTTTGCCTAATCTAATTCGTTTTTGCAACGATCAGTTAAAAACAAACATCAACCCCGAACAAGGAATTGTTGAAGCTGGCAGCGGAGAATTATTTAATTATCCCTTCATTCACATGACGGGACACGGAAATGTTATTTTTAATAATCAGGAAGCCGAAAACTTAAGAAACTATTTAATGGGCGGAGGTTTTCTTCACATCTCAGATAATTACGGAATGGATAAATTCATTCGCCTGGAATTAATTAAAGCAACCATGCAAAAGCCGTTATTAGAAC
>CAZTCG010000078.1:3283-7441 GCA_964612005.1 uncultured Flavobacteriaceae bacterium
GAATTAAAAAAAATATTCCCTGATAACGACTTGGTAGAAATTCCGTTTAACCATCCTGTGTATCATCAGAAATTTGATTTCCCGAACGGCTTACCGAAAATCCATGAACACGATAACAAAATACCTCAGGGCTTGGGTATTTTTTACAAAGGAAGATTGGTGGTGTATTACGATTTTGAATGTGATTTAGGCGATGGCTGGGAAAGCCCCGAAATTCATAACGACTCCGAAGATGCCCGCCAGAAAGCACTTAAAATGGGTGCCAATTTAATCAGTTACGTTTTCGGGAATTACGCTAAGAAATAATTACTTCTTCTTTTTCTCAAATTCAGCCGTTATGGAATCATAACATAAAAAGTAACTTCCTTTTGGTAAGTTATTGAGCTCTACTTTTGCGCCATAACCTCGCTTTACAATTTTACCATACATGTCGTAAATTTCATAAGCCGTTTCTGCAGAAAAAATAATTTCTTTAGTGTTTTTCGATAATTTGAAGCCCGGCTGAGGTAATGTTGAGTTGTATAAAATAGGCTTAGATAATTTTGGCGCTAGTCCTGAACCCGTTTGTTTTATTCTGAATTTATTGGCACCTGAATGTGGTAAAATTTTATACTCATACGTGTTAACGCTTGGCGTTCCTATGCCACTCACTTCGCCAACTTTCACCCATTTGTTCCATTTAAATTGTTCAATAATATATGGTAATGAACCTGATTCATTTTTAGTTTTCCAAACCAACATACCTTGCTCATTAATAGATGTACTTAGGTATTCGCCGGTTGGTTTTGATTTTAACGCATCCGGATTTAATACACGCGGTACACAACTTTCTTTATGAAAAATTTCAATTTTTACAGGATCACCAACCTTTAAGTTAAAGGGCTCAAAGTCAATCTCAAATGCACTGGAGTTAACCTCGTCAGTAGTTACTCTCCCATTTATCCTTACTTCGTATACACAAAATCCAATGCCGCTATCAAATCCGTTTTGAACATAAATATTTCTGTTTTGAAATTTTCCTTCCAATAATAAAATCTCACCTGCTTTGGTAAACAGTGTAAGTAAAAGGAAAAAACAAACAATTAGACTACGCATTTTTTATACAAGTCACGAAAATACAAATAATTAACCTTAATGGCGTAATTTTACGATTAAAAACAAAGCACTAAAAATTAACACAATAGTTAACAAAACCCAAAAACTACCTTTAAAGTGATGTTTGTTAACTTTTATATCTTTTCGGTAGGAGTAAATAATAACAGCCGAAAAAATAAGCATGAATGCAATTGTAAAAACTATTCTTCCGGTTGTGAACATTCTTTTTGCTAAGTTAATGCTTCAATGGTACAAAAGTATAATTTTGTTGTTAATACATGAGAAAAACAAATTTTATACTCCTCTTTTTATTAACTGCTATTTTTCATGTTTATCCTGCTAAGATTAAAAAAGCATATGAAGCTTTTTTTATATACGATTATTTTAAAGCAAAAAAATTAGCCTACTCCGCTTTTTCTAAAAAACAAAAGCTCTCCTCTTTTTTGCTAGCATCCATTTACTACAGAAACGATAACCCATTTCATCAGCTTGACAGTGCATATAAGTTTATTGAAATAAGTTGTGCCGATAATTGGTCAGAATCAGATCTTAATTTTTTTAAAAAAAATAAAATAGATACATCTCATGTAAGAAGTTTGAGAGAGAAAATACATTTTGAAATCTATCGAAATACTTTTTTGAACGGGACTAATTATTCTGATAAAGAAGCAGAAGTTTTTTTATTGAAATACAGAAACATTCTTTTTGTGAAAAACGTTTTGTTTAAAAGAGACAGCATTGTTTTTCACGAAAGTATAAAGCAAAAAAGTTCCTCTAAAATGATTGAATTACAACTACTGTATCCTGAGTCATTTTATAAAAAACAGATGCAGGAACAAGAAGAGTTTTTTAGATACAAGGAGTTTGTGTTGGAAGAAAATCCAAATAAAATTGAGCGGTTCATTCATCAGTTTCCAAAAAGTAAATATGTTGCTAATGCGCAAGATGATTTATTTGAGATTGCCATGATGAATAAAAACAAAGGATTGCTGCATCGTTACATCATGTTGTTTCCTAAACACAGCAGTGTTGAGGCAGCCTGGAAAATGCTGTATGCATTAGAAATAATTAATTATTCGGACAATGCTTTATCTAATTTTATTTTAAAGTATCCCGACTTCCCCTATAAGAAGAGCATTGAACGAGAATTAGCATTAAGTAAACAAACAATTTTTATTATTAAACAAAATGAAAAATTTGGTTGTATCAACGAGCTTGGCGACACTATTATACCATTTATTTACGATGGAATCGAATTATTTAAGCAAGGTATTGCGCTGGCAGAAAAAGACAATTTTTTTGGATACCTTAAACTTACAGGAGAAAGTGTAACTAATTTTGAATTCGATGATGCTGAGAGTTTTAATGAAGACCGAGCAGTTGTAAATAAAAAAGGTAACGTATATGTTATTGATCGTTTAGGTAATACAATAAGTTCGTTTTATGATGGTATATCCGATTTTTATGAAGGATTGGCCATTGTAAAAAAAAATAATTTATACGGAGCAATTAATAAAAGCGGAAAACTCGAAATTCCTATTCAATACCAACGAATGGGTGAATTTATAAACGGCTTGTGTTATGCTCAAAAAAACGAGTTGTATGGTTACGTTGATAAAAATGGATATACTTTAATTCCATTTATTTTTGACTGGGCCGAGAATTTTAAAAACGGATTTGCACGTGTTAAAAAAGATAATCGCTACGGTGTTATTAATCAAAACGGGCAATATATTATTCCACCACAGTTTGATCGTATCGAAGAAGAAATAAATGGTGTTTTTATGGCATATAAAAACAATCAGTATGGGTATTTTGATGGTAGTGGTTGTTACCTTTCTCAAATAAATAACACCTTAATAGATGGTGCCGAAAAAAAAGAATACACGGATGGTAGTTGGATGAAAATTGTAATTGATGAAGAACAAAACCTGATGAATAAAAACGGCAAACTTTTTTCTGATAAAACAGCATTTGATGAAATTTACTTGCCTAAAAACGGCTTGTTTCGTTTTATGCAGGATGATAAATATGGCTTCCTTAACTTAAAAAACAAAACGATTATTAAACCAATTTACGATGATGCATCTGATTTTGAAGATAGTGTATGTATCGTTCGGAAAAAAAACAATTACTTATTGTTAAATACCAAAAGTGAAATTTTATTTCAGGTAAAAACAAATCAATTAGAAAGAATTGCACCAGATGTGTTTATGTACTTGAATGAAAACAATGAAAAAATCTATTGTAAAAAAACAGGAGCTGTTTTATTTAGTACCAAAAAAGAAAATCCACAAATTATGTATAATCGTTTTCTTGTTTTTGGAGAAGATGAACAATCTTGTATTTATGATTTAGAGTTGAATAAAGTTGTATTTGGCGCCTTGTAAATTCATTGATTTATAAATTAAGATTTAAATGAAAAGTAAAAATAAAATCTGTTTAAATAAATCATATTTTATCATTTTGGCTTTTGTAATCACATTTAATTTATTTTCTCAAAATTCGGATAAAAACACCAAACAAAAAACACCTGTTTCACTTGGAAGTGCCGTAAATTCAATAGCCGGAGAATTATCTCCGGTAATTTCTGCCGATGGCAAAACACTTTATTTTGTGCGCGACAGCCATGAAAAAAATTTAGCCAAACAAGATGTTTGGTTTTCAAGGCTAGATGAAAAGGGGAACTGGACAGAAGCATCGCATCCATTAGCGCCAATTAATTCAGGAATTAGTGCATGTATTTTTAATGTTACACCAGATGGTAATCAACTTTTAGTACGAGGCGCTTACAACAAAGGTGATTTTGAAAGCGCAGGGATTTCCATCATTTCAAAAGATAAATTCGGTGCCTGGAAAAATCCTGAAAAAATGGATATTCCAAATTATGCCGATTTAGCTGCAATGGGAAAATACAATGGTGCATTTTTGTGTAATGATGGAAAAACCTTGTTGATGTATTTCACTGATGATCTTAATGAAGGTAAAGGAGATATTTATGTGAGTCACTTCCAAGAAGATGAAAAGAAAAGCAAATCACGATTATCTAAAAAATTAGATAAG
>CAZTCG010000079.1:0-7435 GCA_964612005.1 uncultured Flavobacteriaceae bacterium
ATCCAGCCACTTCATTTTAAATGCCTGTCGATCATCGCCACTACTACCACTTGGATGATAAACACTTAATACAGAAATATCTCCAAAATCGGCTCTAATCATTCTACCTTCGAAGTCATATTCATTAATACCACAACCATAAGTTACATTGTCAGGCTTTAGTTTACTAAATATGGCAACACCACTATATCCTTTTTTTTGCGCAGGATACCAATAATGATGATAACCCATTTCTTCCAATTCAAACACGCCCACTTGTTCGGGACTGGCTTTAATTTCCTGAATACACAAAATATCTGGTTCAGCAGATTTCATCCAATCCATTAAGCCTTTTCCCATGGCAGCTCTTATTCCATTTACGTTGTAGGTAATAATACGAGGCATACTTTTTTTCACGAAGTTAATTAGTTTATGTTAAAGCAATAAACAATGTTCGGGCTTAACACAATTTTGTATTTTTAAAAAGCGTTAAAACTAAGCGGTTGCGATTTTTAATTTTTATATTGATTTTATTTTTTTCTGTTCAAGTTTTTGCACAAATTGGATCGGGAAGAAGTTTATATGTAACGGAAAAAAAAGATACCATCAAATTAGATAGTTTAACTATTGTTCCTGGAAGCATTTTAATTACCTCAGCGAATCAATACATTAATAAATCTAATTATTATTTAAACGAAGAAAAAAATTATATTGTTTTTAATGATTCGCTGAAAAAAGATACCAGTGTTTTTAAAATTACTTACAAAGTATTTCCATTTAACATTAGGAAAGAATTTAAAAACAAAGATATTTCATTGATTAATCGCGATCAAACCCAATCTAAAAACCCATACATTATTTCCTACGATAAACCCACATCATCAAACACGGCTTTTTTAAATGATGGTCTTTCTAAAAACGGAAGTATTTCTAGAGGAATTAGTTTTGGTAATAATCAAGATGTAGTAGTAAACTCTTCTATGAACCTTCAGGTATCCGGTAAGTTGAATGAAAACATCAACATTGTTTTGGCTGCAACTGATAACAACATTCCTATTCAACCCGATGGAAACACGCAGCAATTGCAGGAGTTCGATAAAGTTTTTATTCAGTTGAATGATAAAAAAAGTAAACTCACTGTTGGGGATTTTCAATTGAATCGACCTACAAGTTATTTCATGAATTTTTATAAACGTGCACAAGGTTTGATGTTGGAAAATGTAACTGATATCAATCCCTTGCAACCCAATAAAGGCAAATTAACTTCGAAGGTTTCGGGTGCTGTATCAAGAGGGAAATTTGCCAGAAACGCATTTAACGGAATTGAAAATAATCAGGGACCATATCGCTTGAAAGGCGCTGATAATGAACTATTCATTATTGTTCTTTCAGGAACAGAAAAGATTTACATTGATGGAAAACTTTTACAGCGAGGTCAGGAGAATGATTATATCATTGATTACAATACTTCCGAACTTACCTTTACCGCAAAACAACTCATCACTAAAGACAAACGTATTGTTGCTGAGTTTCAATATTCCGAACGAAATTACAATCGTTCGCTTTATTATGTTGGTGAAGAATTTGAAAACAAAAATCTGCAACTAGGATTTCATTTGTTTGGTGAGCAGGACAATAAAAACAAACCCTTTCAGCTGGAACTAAGCGATGCCCAGAAAAATTTATTAAGTAATATTGGTGATACACTTCAATTGGCAATTAGCGATGGCGCTGTTAAATCTGATTTTAACACCACAGAAGTTTTTTATAAAAAACAAGATACCATAACAACAAACGGAACGTATACAATTTATGTTTATTCTACTAGTCCTGATACAGCTTACCGTGTACGTTTCAGTTATGTGGGCGAAGGTAATGGAAACTACAAACAGATTCAAAGCACAGCAAATGGCAAAGTGTATCAGTGGATTGAACCTTTAAATGGAATTAAACAAGGGAATTATGAAGCCGTTGTGTTATTGGTTACTCCAAAGAAAAAACAAATGGCTATTGTGAATGGGAAATACAGTTTTGAAAAAAATGTAAACGTTAGTTGGGAAGGTGCATTTACAAACAATGATTTAAATACCTTCTCTGATTTTAACAGCAATGATGATAAAGGTTATGGGTTGAAACTCAATTTTGATAAACAATTTTTTATTAATAAAGCAGATAGTGTAAATAAAAAAATAATCAATACAGCAGCGAGTTATGAATTAGTAGATAAAAATTTTTCCATGATTGAACGATTCAGGGCTATTGAGTTTAATAGAGATTGGAACAGAACGAATGATTCAATAAAAAACATGCAGCACATTGCAACTGCTCAAATTGGCATTGATTTAAATTCAAAAGTGAAAACTAATTACAGCATGAGCGCATTTACAGAGCAAAATTTTTATCAGGGCATAAAACATCAATTAACTTCTTCATTGAATTATAAAAAATTGAATGTATTGTTTACTCCATCACTTTTAAATACAACTAATTATAAAACCAATCTGAGTACTATCTTTTATCGACATAAATCAAACATCCGAAAAGTGATTGGTAAAATTGCACTTGGCTACATTGATGAATTGGAAATGAATCAATTTAAATTTAAAAACGATTCTTTGCTTACCAACAGTTATGCATTTTGGGAAAGAGAAGGAAACATAAGCAAAGCAGACACAAGCGGAAATACAATAAAGTTTTTTTATAGGGAAAGAACAGATAAAAAGATCAGTTCCAATTTATTTAAAGCTGTTGCTTATGCCCAGAATATAGGATTCAATACAGATATCAATAGCATTAAAAATCATCAGATTCGACTGAATGCAACTTATCGTCAGTTACAAATTTTGGATACACTTCTCATCAACAATAAACCTGATAATACTTTACTAGGCAGAATTGAATACTCGCCACGTTTATGGAAAGGATTTATACAAGGATCTGTTTTTTATGAGTTAGGATTTGGGTTGGAACAGCGCAGGGAATACGCTTATGTGCAAGTTGCAACAGGTCAGGGACAATATTACTGGAATGACTATAATGGCAATGGAATAAAAGAACTCAACGAATTTGAAATTGCATTGTATGCCGATCAGGCGTCGTATATTAAAATATATACACCAAGCAATAATTATATTAAAACAGAACATCATCAATTTAGCGGGAGTTTGAATCTTCGTCCGGCTGTGTTTAAAAAAACAGATTCGGGTAAATTGATGAAATTTATTGCGAGATGGGCAACACAAACTGTTTACAGAACAGATACAAAATTTATTGATGAGAATAAAAATGCTTTTTTCAACCCTATAACTGCGCAGATCAATGATACTGTTTTAATCAGCAGTAATGGCTTGTTTAGACAATCTGTTTTCTTTAATCAAAGTTCGCCGGTTGGTGGATTTGATTATACCTATCAAGATAACCAAAGCAAACAAATTGTTACTAATGGCCCGGAAAGTAGATTAAATAAACAACATGAATTACGTACACGAATAAATTTCACTAAAAGCATTGGTTTTTTCACATCAACAACCTTAGGATCAAAACAATCCTTTGCGCAATTTTTTAAAAACAGAAATTACTCAATCAACTTATTGGAGTTTGAACCTAAACTTACTTATCAACCCAATACTACTTTTCGCGCATCCGCTGGTTATAAACGAATTGAAAAATCAAACGCAGTAGAGCTTGGCAATCAGCAATCCTTTACCAATGATTTTTTAGTTGAATTAAAAATGAATCAACTTTCGAAAGGAAGTTTTAGCATGCGAATGGATTATTTAATCATTAATTACACCGGCGAAACCAATTCGCCTATTGCTTTTGAGATGCTTAATTCATTAAAGCCCGGAGAAAACTTCACATGGAATGCCAACTATCAGCAAAATTTAAATTCTTATTTGCAGATTAGTTTTAATTATGAAGGCAGAAAATCCCCAGGTACAAAAATCATTCACATCGGCGGAGCGCAGGTGCGTGCGTTTTTTTAAATTCTAAATTATTTTTTTTACCTCTTCGATTGCTTTATTTATTCGTTCTTCACCAATTCCATCTATTAATGAATAATTAAAATGATTTACATTCAAAATTTCTTCATGCATCTTTAATAATTCGTTTCTAAAAAAAGGATGCTCTCGTAATGGATCGTTTTCCCACGGTAAATCTGGTACAGTTAAAAAATGAGTGTGGTAGAAATTATGTAACATATCATTTTCTAATTGTGCATTAAAGTAATTGTATTTTACTTTTAACCAAATTTTAATAGTAATCAAAGTTGTATCACAAAATATAATTTTACTTCCTTCTTGTTGAATTTTTTTTTCAAGACGCAGTTGCTCATTAGCAATGAACAATACATCTTGCAATGTATACGACTTATTTAATTTGACTAAATAATCTCTTGCAAATTCAGGGACAATAGCTCCGTTAAAATACTCAGCTAATTGCATGCAAAGCGTAGACTTACCAGAACTTTCCGGTCCAATTACAGCAATTTTTATACAATCCGAATTTGTTTTTTCCATTTTATCAATCCATAAACAGCAAGTATTGCTAAAGTAAAATAAAGAACTGCAGTGATGTATAAATCTTTATAAAAAAATAATAAAGCGTACAATACATCCGCAAAAATCCAAATCCACCAGTTTTCAATTATTTTTTTAGCAGTGAGCCAAGTTGCAATAATACTCAAAGTAGTTAGAAAGCTATCAGCAAGAGGCACGTCAGAATTTGTATAGTTTTTTAGTATCAAATACAAGCCAGCACAAAGAAAAACAGTAACTAAAAAACTAAATACAAGTTCTAATTTTTTAATTTTTCTAACTGCGGTAATTAATTTTAATTTATTTTTTTTCCAACAATAAAACCCATAAATGGAAAGAGTAATAAAAAAAAATTGCAGGAAAACATCAGCATAAAGTTTTGACTTAAAAAAAACAAATACATAAACAACAGGTGAAATAATTGAAATCAACCAAGTAATTGGATTTTGATGAGAAGCAAATATAACTCCGGCTATAGTTAGTAGAAATCCAATAACTTCAATTATTGACATACTATTCAACCTGAATATTTAACTCTCTACATTTATCCATAAACTGATGAAAACTAAGAAGAGGATCTTTTGCTTTCCAGATGCTACTATTTAAAACTAAGCCATAAAAACCCAAATCTCTAATCTGTTCAACTTTTTTTTCATCTACTCCACCACGAGCTACAATTTTTCTATTTGATTTTTGAATAGCATTTTTAATTCCTTGCTCGTGATAACCACTTTGAAAATTGCCAGTTAAAGAATCGAAAATAGGATACAACATCACATACTCATATACTTGTTCATCTTTTTCATATAAACTCGAAAGATTAGTAAATGAACGAGTGCGTAAAATTTCTGGTTTAAAATACCTTAAAAGTATTTTTCTCCACCAATTTTTAAATGTGTTTTTAAAATGAGAACGCGTATAATGTATGCCTTTTAGGTTATATGTTCTTGCCAAGTGATGATGAGAATGAATTATAATTCGATCATGAAATTGAACAGGAATTTTATCTAATATTTTTTTCATTTGATTAGTGGTAACCCTAGGTTTTCTCAAGTGAAAATTTTCCAATCCACATTCAAACATGATTTTTACCAAATCAATTTCTTCTTCATCATATCGAGGTTTAGATAATAAAATTACTTTCATTTTATGATAACTTTTAAATCATCAATCAAAGATAAATTATTTTCGAGAGCATTACCTATTACAATTACATCAACGCCGGAATTTTTAAGACTTAAATATTTTGTAACTGAATTTATTCCGCCACCAACCCAAATTGGCAATGAAGTAACACTTTTAACTGCTTTAATAATGTTATTGTTTAAACTTGTTTTAGCACCGCTCCCGGCCTCAAGATAAATCATTTTTAACCCAATTAATTCACCAGCAATCACTGTTCGTTTAATTAAGTTAATATTCTTATCAGAAATTGGGGTTGTTCGTGTTATTTTTTGAGTTGTTGAAATAGTTCCTCCATCTATTAATAGATATCCGGTAGGAATTAATTCGTGCTTAAGAGATCTTAATTTATAAGCTGCTTCAATATGTTTCCCTATTAAATAATCAGGGTTATTACCGGAAATTAAACTCAGTAAAAGAGTTGCATCTGCTCTATTATCTAATTGATTAGTATCTCCAGGAAAAATGATAATAGGCAGTTGAGTCATTTTTTTAATTTTACCAAGGCATTTTGATAATTGACCTTTTTCTAAAATACTTCCGCCTATTAAATATAAATCTGCTATAGTATTTGATTGTATTACAACTTCGGGATTGAATTTTTCAGGATCAATTAAGATAGCCAGAAGTGGTTTCTTTTTATTTTTTAAAATTCTTTTTAAAATACTTTTCACTATTAAACGGAATGTACAACCACAAAGTTATCTTTCAAAAAATACCTCATGGTAATTTCTTTTTTTAAATTATTCACATCAATAAACCCATTTATGTTTCCACCTTCACGTGAAAAATTAAAAGCTGAAACCAAAAAATCATTTTTTAAACTTTTTCCTTTTAATCCAAGGTATTTAAACAAAGTTTCTTTTGCGCACCAATATGTGGTAAGAATTACATTATCATCATTTATCGTTTCAATTAACTCTTGATCATTTAAAAATTTTGTTTTTACTCGTTGAACCTTATCACTTACTAGTTCAAGATCAATAGCTACGTTTTGATTTGATACAATTAAAGCTAAAAGATGACGGGAATGACTAACAGAAATATGAGTTTTATTATTATTGATAAACGGCTTTCCATTAATATCATAATTAAGTTGTACATCTTCATTGAAATAGCGCTTCAATAAAAGCATCAAGCCCTTTTTTTCGCCAGCTCTACCAATGCAATCCAATGATCTTAAATCCATGAAATAGATGATGGTAGTTGGATTTATCTTAAGTTCCTCAATTTGCATTTTTATGCTTTAAAGAAAACATGAATTTTAAATTCACTATTCAAATAAAAAATCCCCGAATTACTTCGGGGATTTCTGTGCTCCCACCTGGAATCGAACCAGGCACCTACTGATTATGAGTCAGTTGCTCTAACCGAATGAGCTATAGGAGCAAATTGAGAGGGCAAAATTAAAATTAATTTTATAGATTGCAAATAAATCGCAAGAATGGGTAAATTTACGATTAAAATTTTTCGATATGTTAAAAATTAGCAATTACATAAACGGCTCTCTAATCGCACCTGTTTCAGGAAATTATTTAGATAATTTTGATCCTTCAAGAGGTAAGGTCTACTCCCTGATTCCTGATTCGGATGCAAGTGATGTTGATTTGGCAGTTAATGCAGCGAAGCAAGCATTTCCGGCTTGGTCAACTACACCAAAAGATGTTCGGGCTGCTTTCCTCATTAAAATTGCAGATTTAATCGAAAAAAATTTAGATAAACTTGCTCATGCTGAA
>CAZTCG010000080.1:0-1395 GCA_964612005.1 uncultured Flavobacteriaceae bacterium
AAATTAGATACTTTAGCCATGGTTATCATTTATAAACATTGGATGAGTTTGTAATGGTATTTGAATTTAAAATAGATAGTAAACAAAACGTAAATAAACACGAAATAATCATCTTTCAACTAGTAAAAACACAATAGTTATTGGTAATATCTGCTGATGTGTTTTTGTTTTAATTCAAGCGGAAAATATAGTTGTTATTTTAATTTTGGACAATCACAACAATGGAAAACAAAAAAACAATTAACTCTTAGCTTCTTTTAAAAATATTGGAATAGATAATAACAGGCTTAAAATTAAATCTAGAATCTTTTGAGATTTAATAATTCATTCATTTTTAATGAAAAATCCATTAAAACAATTTTAGGATTTGCATTTCTTTCAATATGAAAAATGGTTTTATTAAATTCTTCTGTAATATTTTCAATATTATGCAGATGAACAAAAGGAGCAAATTTTTTCAGGAAGTCTAGTTCTTCTGCATTACATTTTGTTAGTTGCTCCGATGAAAAATTGATTACAATGCAATCGCGTAATAATTGCAGTCCGTAAATAAAAAATTGTTTTTGTTTTTCCCTTCCTAATGATGCAGTAATGTCAATCCATTGATTAATTTTAAACGGGTTGAATTTTAATGCCATGCGCATGAATTGCTGGAAATGCTCCAACAAATTAAACTCTTGTGACTCTAGTTCTTGGTTTAAAACTTCCAGGGCTTTATTCATGTTCCCATCAGCTAACTTTGCAGCATAAACGGACTTTTGTTGATTGAACCCTTTCACTTGTAATAACTCAATAATTTCGCTTTCGTTATTCACAGAAAACTTAAACAATTGAGTTCGTGAAATTATTGTAGTTAATAGTTGATCATATTGATGGCAAACTAAAATGAATATTGTTTTCTCAGGAGGCTCTTCTAAAATTTTCAATAGTTTGTTCGCAGCAGAATCATTCATTTTTTCCGGACTCCAAACAATCATCACTTTATAACCACCTTCAAAACTGGTATAGCTCAATTGCTTAATAATATTATTACTTTCGTCGGCTGCAATTACAAGCTGTTTGTTATCTGCGCCAATTTCATTCAACCAATCTTGTTGATTTAAATACGGATTATTTAAAAACGCATGTCTGAAATCAGCCATTAAAGTTTCACTGATGCGCACATCTTTCGAAAGCACTATCGGGAAAACAAAATGCAAATCTGGATGGGCAAGATTATTAATTTTTAAGCAAGAGGGGCAAACATTGCAGGGCTCATTATTTAGTTTGTTTTTACAAAATAGATACTTAGCAAAAACAACAGCTGTTAGTAAATTACCATATCCATCAGGTGCTAAAAATAAAAGTGCATGCGGAATTTTGCCTTCGTTAACCATTGTAAGTAAACGTTGCTTT
>CAZTCG010000080.1:1405-7307 GCA_964612005.1 uncultured Flavobacteriaceae bacterium
TTAAAAAACATGTAATGGTAATTTACTTTTCGATTTTAATCAAAAATCTATTTTTAGTTCTAGCTAAGAGAAAAATAGGTAGTTTGAAATTTAATTTTAATTTCAGACTCCTACTATCCTAAAATTTCTTTTACTTTTTCTTCTAAAGCTTCTCCTCTTAATCCTTTTGCAATTATTTTTCCGTCTTTACTTACTAAAATTGTAAATGGAATGGAAGAGATATTAAACTGTGAGCAAACAGAAGAATTCCAGCCTCCCAAATCAGAAACGTGTATCCATTTTAATCCGTCTTTTTCAATAGCTTTTACCCATTTATCTTTTTCTTCGTCTAATGATACGCTATAAATTTCAAAGCCTTTGTTTTTGTAAGCGTTATAGAGTTTAACTACATTAGGATTTTCTTTTCTGCATGGTCCGCACCAGCTAGCCCAGAAATCAATTAAAACTAATTTTCCTTTAAGTGAGGATAATGCAATTTCTTTTCCTTCCGGATTTTTTAATTTAATCTCAGGCATTTCTTTTCCATCACCTAATTGCTGATTTTGTTTATTTTGTAAATCAAATTGTTGTTTGTATTGATTGATGCTGCTTGCTAATTGAGATGTGTAAGAAGATGTTGGAATTTTTTCCTGCAATGCTTTCAGCACTTTTTCATATATCGGTAAATTCTTTTCAATGTTAATTATATTAAATGCACTGAAATTAGCTATTGTTCCTGGGAACGCATCAACTTTTTTTACTAATACTGCAGCGGCTTTTTCATAAATACCATTAAACTGATTTTCTGCTTGGGTATTCATCATTTCCATGCGAACAGAATCCATTTTTCCATTTGCCATTTCTTTCTGATAAACTGCCTGTAAAGAATCTAATGATTTACTTATTTTTTGAAGCTCATTATTTATTTCAATAAATTGTTTGGTATCTTCTGATCCTTCTACTTGATAGTTCTTTGCTAAATTTTTTGCATCACCTGTTAAATAGATCTCTTGTGAAGAGTCAGCAATTAAAATTGCAAAATTAGCTTCGTTAGTTTTAACTCTAAAGAAATCCATTGGAGTTGCTTTTACATTAGTGAATTCAAATTCACCATTTTCATTAACAACTGCAGAATCAATCACAACAGGATTATTACTTGATAGTTGTTCAAGTATTAAGGTTTCTCCTGATGAATTTTCCAGCTTACCTTTCAGTGAAAATCCCGCAGTTTTTTTGGAATCGCTGCAAGATGATATTATTATTAAAGTAAATAGACCAAACAAAAAAGAATAATTACGTTTTTTCATTTTAAATGGAGTTATATTTTATCAAGTGTTTCTTTTACTAATTTGCTAGCAACTTTCGGATCAGCTTTTCCTCCGGATAGTTTCATTACTTCGCCCATAAATAAACCAACAAGGTTTACTTTTCCGTTTTTATATTCGGTTACCTTTTCTGGGTATTTTGAAATTGCTTGATTGACTAATTCCTGCAATGCATCCTGATTACTTTCCTGAATTAAATTTAATTCAGAAGCAATTTGTAATGGAGATTTTTCCGGATGATTAACCATTGCCGGAAACACATTTAAATTAGCAACGGTATTACTAATTTTTCCTTCATCAATGATAGCAACCAGCTCAGCAATTTTATCAGGGCTAACGTTAAACTTTTCTATAGTTATTGCATTCTCATTTAAGTAACTTTTAACAGCGCCCATCATCCAGTTTGCGGCTGCTTTGTAATTGCTTGTCTTCTTTGTAAGTTCAGAAAAATATAAAGCTATACCTTTTGAATCGGTTAAATTAAGCGCATCGTACGAAGACAATCCTAATTTATTTACAAAACGATCATACAATTCATGAGGCAACTCCGGCAATGCAGCTCTTTGTTTTTCAATGTATGAATCGGTGATGATGATTGGTTGTAAATCCGGCTCAGGAAAATAACGGTAATCGTTGGCGCTTTCTTTACTGCGTAAACTAAAAGTTGTGCCTGCAACTGCATCAAAGCTTCTTGTTTCTACTGCAATTTCCTCACCTTTTTCAATTGAAGTAATTTGTCGATTTATTTCATAATCAATTGCTCGTTGCACATTTCGTATGGAGTTCATGTTTTTTACTTCCACCTTTTTGCCAAAATTCTCTGCACCTTTTAAACGAACAGAAATGTTAGCGTCGCAACGTAACGAACCTTCTTCCATATTGCCATCACACACATCTAAATAACGAACCAATTTGCGCACTTCAGTTAAATATGCGTATGCTTCATCAGAAGTACGAATGTCTGGTTCAGAAACAATCTCCAACAATGGAACACCGGCACGGTTTAGGTCAATCAACGAATCAAATGGATCTTGATCGTGCATACTTTTCCCGGCATCTTCTTCCATGTGAATTCGGGTTAAGCCAATTTTCTTTTCAGTACCTTCTTTTAATTTAATTGCAATGAAACCTCCATTACAAATTGGTGTTTTATCCTGTGTGATTTGATAGCCCTTTGGTAAATCGGCGTAAAAATAATTTTTACGTGCAAACTGATTTTCTTTTCTAATGTCTGCATTAACTGCAAGTCCTAATTTTACAGCAAACTCAATAGCTTTTTTATTCACCTTTGGCAATGTGCCTGGATGCCCTAAACTAATTACGCTAACATTTGAATTAGGGAGTGAACCATATTGGTTAACATCACTTGAATACATTTTACTTTCAGTAAGTAACTGAATATGGACTTCTAAACCAATTACAGCTTCGTATTTATCAAAAAGTGACATGATAGGTAAAAAATTAAGTCTCAAAGATACCATTTTTAATATAAAACATAGGCTGACAGAAAGCATAAATAGTTTTAATTTTTTAAGAATGAATTTTATAATTTCGTTAAAAAATTAGCCCATTGAATAAATTAATTTTTGCCAGTCATAATAAAAATAAAGCTATAGAAATTGAAACTTTATTGCCTGATAAATTTGCATTAATCTCTCTAAGTGATTTAAATTATTTCGATGAAATTGATGAAACAGGTAGCACATTAGTTGAAAACGCACTTATTAAAGCAAGATTTATTTCCAATAGATTTAGTTGCTCTTGCTTTGCTGATGATTCGGGTTTAGAAATTGAGGCATTAAATGGTCAGCCGGGGGTTTACTCTGCACGTTATGCAGGAATAGAAAAAAATGATGATGCTAATATGAATAAAGTGCTATATCAATTACAAAATCAAACAAACAGAAACGCTCGATTTGTAACAGTAATTGCACTTATTAAAGATGGTAAAGAAATTTTATTTGAAGGTGAGATTAAAGGAAAAATTACTCATCAAAAAAAAGGAAAGAATGGATTTGGTTATGATCCAATTTTTGTTCCAGATGGCTTTGAAAAAACATTTGCGGAATTAAGTAAAGAAGAAAAAAACGCTATTTCTCATAGAGCAAAAGCGGTAAAAAAATTAATTGAGTTTCTTAACGAATCAAACTAAATGTGCCGGCTTTCTGATGTGGTAAATTTTCAACAATATCAAAATAGCGAATTTTGTAAACATACACATCTTGCTGACATTTTTCACCCTTGTAAGTGCCGTCCCAACCCTCATCTGTATTTGTTGTCTGAAAAATTAATTCGCCCCATCTGTCAAAAACAAAAAATTCATAATCATATATGCCGCTGACTACCGGCTTAAAAATTTCGTTTTTTGAATCTTTATTTGGTGTAAATGCATTAGGTAAATAAAATACATAATCATCTACAACAATTAATTTGAGGGAGAATGTATCGGGGCAACCATTTTCACCTTTTACAATTTGCATTACATTGTATTCTCCAGAATTATCATACACATGAGTTGGTGGTACTGAATTATAAATTGTGCCATCACCCATATTCATATTAACACTAACTGCATTCTGAGAAATATCAGTGAAATTAAATATTGGATTCATAAATGTGGTAGTGAGTTGATCAGCTTGAAAGCCTGCTTGAGGTGATTGATAAACAGTTACTGCCTGAGGTAATACACTGAAGTTTGTATCTATACAACCAGTTTGTGAGATAATCATTAACGATATATCATAAACTCCTGTATCTGCATATATATGAGTTGGATTTTGTAAAGTACTAAATGAACCATCACCAAAAGTCCATAAATAAGTTAAAGCAGAGGCTGACTGACTACTATCTCTAAACTGAACAGAAAGGGGTTGACAGCCATTAAAGTTAGCAAGCGAAAAATCTGCCACCGGAGGTCTATAAACTTGTACAATCTGCCTCACAGAATCAGTACAAAGTGCTTGTGTAATGGTTAATGTTACTGGAAAACTTCCACTACCAAAAAACTGAACATCGTTTTGATTAGATGTATTTGAAAATTGAGGGACTGCACTAGTTCCAAAATTCCAGCTAAAAGTAGAATAAGGGGCAAAACTTCCTCCGCTTACGAAATCAAATGAATTATTAGTTGCACATGCATTTATGTAAGTGTAATTAAAATCTGCATCTAAAATCGGATAAACATAAAAATCGACTTTTGCAGTATCGGCGCAAGGATTACCGCCATTAACAACTAAAGTAACCTGGTATCTTCCGGTATCGGGATAGGTGTAAGATGGTTCAAAAAGTCGAGAGGTGTCTGATTGTAAAGAGTCCACTCCAAAATCCCAAAAATAACTTGTAGCACCTGGTAAATTACTGAAACTTAAATTATCAAAATCCACATTAAACCCATTGCAATAGGTGGTTTGGCTGGCAACAGCAGCGGAATTGGCAACATTACATGGAGATACATTAAATTGAAAATCGCGGGTATGCGTGCCTATTAAAACTCCATTTCTAAATTCCTGAACACAAATGGCTACCACCCATTGGCCATTAACATTAGGGACACCGTTTAGAAAGCCGGTTGCTGAATTTATATTCATGGCAGGGTTAGAACTTAAGGGATATGCGCCAGAATAAGGAGTTTGGTAAATTACATTTTGATAGGGTGGGGGTGTATTTACCTGAGGACAGGTGGGGGGTGGCGTAGGGCAAGAAGAACTTGAGCTTGGAGGATAGCCTATAATCGGGCAACACTTATCTAAACCATTGAAAGCAGCGCAAATAGAATACACCAACTGATCACCATCAGGATCGGTAGCCGAATGATTAAACTCAATTGGAATTCCGTTACAAATATAAACCGGTGGAAATAAATTATATCTTGGGCTATTGTTTTGATTAACTAACTCTGAACCAGGAATGTGCTCCCAGTAGCTTGAACCTGCGTCACCGGGATTTACAAGATTTAAAATGGAATTATTTCTGCAACATCTTTGGTAAACAATATAGTAGCCCCCAACAATTGGAGGAAGGGTTAATGGATCAGACGAATAAGCACCTTTTTGTACGCAAACATTATTAGGAGGATTGATACAAGGATTATTAATTGTTTGCTGATCTATGATTCGTGTAGAATCTAGATTTAAATTCAGCGTCATTACTACAGTGTTAGATGAATTGTAAATAGTAACAAATGCCGGATTATCTAACGGTGGAATACCATTATAACAATCTCTAAAAACATCTAAAAAAATTTTATATTGATTATTGCCTAAATAATTATAGTACACTTCTCCTCCAACTATATGTGTGGCAGTTAAAATTTTTGGAAGAAAAATTAATATGAAAAAAAGTTTTGTTACAAACAACTTCATGAAACAAAACTAAATCATTTTATGACTTTATTAAAATAAAAAAAGTCGCCCAATCGGCGACTTTTAATTTTTTCATGATGAAAAGAAAATTATTTTGTCTTTTTTCCACCTTTAGCAGAAGCAGCTTCCTCTCTTGCTTTTTGAGCAGCAATAGTGTCTCTTTCGGCACGAGCGCGAGTAGAATCAGCTTCAACTTTAGCAATTGAATCTCTCTTGGACTGAGCAACAAGTGTATCA
>CAZTCG010000081.1:0-7218 GCA_964612005.1 uncultured Flavobacteriaceae bacterium
GTAATGTTGTATCTGTTATAAGTTTAGGAAATGTTTTTGCGTTTTCAGAAGAAAAATTAGACGATTCTGGTGTTAATTTAGAATAAAGAAAAAATAAAACACCAACAGCAATTATTAATAATGCATTAATTATGATTAAAATTCTGTTCATTTTAGTTGATAATTGATTAATGTTACGGTAAAATTTAAAATAAAAAAAGCTGACCAAACTGATCAGCTTTGAAAATATCTATTTTATAAAATTATTTTAAAAGAGCTGCTCTTCTAGCAATTTTAGATTTTAAATTTGAAGCCTTATTTTTATGAATAATATTTCTTTTAGCTAATTTATCTAACATAGAAGTTACTTTAGGTAATAATTCAGCTACTTCTTTTTTATCAGTTGCCAAACGAATTCTTTTTAAGAATGTACGTGTTGTTTTAGCATAATATCTGTTGTGTAAACGTTTTGTGTCGTTTGATCTGATTCTTTTGATTGACGATTTATGATTTGCCATTTCTTATGTATTTCTTATAAAATTGGACTGCAAATATATACTTTTTTTTTAATATACAAATGTTCAAAACAAATAAATTTAACTTATTAATTTCTTTCTATTTTTGAATCTTGATGTTAGGAATAAAACATTTAAATATCTGTATATTAGTATTTTATATTTTTGCGGGATTGAGAATATCTGCTCAATTGCCTTTACAAAAAAACTTAGTACCTAATGGAAGTTTTGAAAATTACAGAAAAAAATCATCAAATATAAGGAATGCGGTGCCCTGGCAACAAATAGCAACGGTAGATTATTACCAACAGCCACTTAGTAATGATTCATTACGTTTTCAGAAAAATTACAAAGAATTTTTACAGGTAAAACTTGCTGAACCATTAAAACGTGGTGTTAAATACGATTTTGAAATGTACATCCGATTCGGTTTTTGGAGCAATGCCATGCTTAAATCTTTTGGAGCTTATATTTCCAGGGCAGGTTTTAAAAATATCAGAGAAGTAACAGAAACCACATTAATTGATAGCGTTTGTAAAAAAGGCGGTTTTAACAATGATCATTGGGTAAAAATTGCAGGTGTTTTTGAGTCTGATGGCAGTGAAAAATACATCACAATAGGCAACTTTTCTGAGCGAGTAAGAAGAGATATGATACGAGATAATAAATTCAAACTAGGGTTTAAGGAAGCCTATTATTTTGTAGATGATATTTCATTAAAAAAACAAAAGGGCGAGGAAATAAAAACCGTAATAGTTGAAAGCAGCTATTCTAAAATTTTAAAAGATTCTGTTTTAGAGGTTCAAAAAGACATTCATGTTGGTGATAAAATATCCTTAAAAAATATTCATTTCGAAGATGGTCATACTTTTATTACTTTAGAATCCTATCTTGAGTTAAATAAATTAGCAACTTATCTTTTATTAAATCCAAATCTTCAAATCCAAATTAATGGCCATTCTGATAATTCCTCTTCGAGTAAAAAAAACATGAAAATATCTGAGGAAAGAGCGAGAAATGTTTTTGAATATTTAATTAATAAAGGTGTTCAAAACAAAATGACTTTTAAAGGTTATGGCGATACTCAACCTATTGCGAGTAATGATTCTGGTGATGGCAGAGCTTTAAATAGAAGAGTTGAATTTGAAATCATTAAAGATTAATTTTTCATGCAAAAAGAAATTATAAAAAATAATCCGGTAACAATTAAAGCATGGACATTTTACGACTGGGCAAATTCTGTTTTCCCTTTGGTTATTACCTCCGCAATTTTCCCCAATTATTATGAATATGTTACTAGCCATGATGCCGATAAAAATTTTGTCGGTAAAACAATAACTTTTTTTGGCACCGAATTTCAAAATCATGATATATATGCATATATCTATGCTTTTGCATTAAGTATTGTTGTTCTAATTGTTCCTGCACTTTCAGGCATTGCTGATTATTTAGGAAATAAAAAACGTTTTTTACAGTTCTTTTGTTATTTAGGTTCCATTTCATGTATGGGATTATTTTTTTTTAACAGAGAAAATATTGAATTAAGTTTTATTCCTTTCATAACAGCAACCATTGGTTTTTGGGGAAGTCTTGTTTATTATAATTCCTATCTGCCCGAAATCGCCTCAGTAGATCAGCAGGATAAAATAAGTGCTAAAGGTTTTGCAATGGGTTATTTAGGAAGCTCATTACTTTTAATTATTTGCTTAATTGGAATTATAGTTTTTAAATATGAAGAAAAATTAGTTGACGGAAAATTAATTACCACCGGATTTTTTAAAGTTAAATATTCATTTGTATTAACTGGTATCTGGTGGCTATCTTTTGCACAGTATACATTTAAAAGACTTCCAAATACATCTTCAAAAAAGGAAAAAGTTAGTTTATCTAAAATTATTTCTAAAGGATTTCATGAGCTGAAACTTGTTTTTGTTGATGTTATGAAAAGGAAATCTCTTAAGCAATTTTTAAGTTCGTATTTCTTCTATAATATGGGTGTGCAAACAGTTATGGTAATGGCTGTATTATTTGCTCGTCAAGAGATTGATTGGGGAGTAGGTGAGGCGGCTGAGAAAAGTAAAACAAATTCACTAATTGTTAGTATTTTATTAATTCAATTTTTAGGTATCGCAGGTTCTTTTTTATTTTCATTTATTTCAAAAAAATCAAATAGTATAACAGGATTATTAATTGCAATTTTAATTTGGATTGCAATTTGTTTATTCACTTATTTTATAGTTCGTAAACCAATTCATTTTTATATTGTTGCTGCAAGTGTAGGTCTTGTTATGGGTGGAATACAATCGTTGTCAAGGTCAACCTACAGTAAACTACTTCCTGATACTGATGACAATGCAAGCTATTTTAGTTTTTATGATGTTATGGAGAAACTAGGAATGATAATTGGAACAATTACATTCGGCTTAATAAGTCAATTAACCGGAATGAGAAATTCGGTTTTAGCCCTAATTATTTTCTTTGTAATAGGTTTTCTGCTATTACTATTTGTACCAAGAAAACAGAAAGCCTGATTTTATTTTTTTATTGAAGAAAACAGGATGTGATTTAAATAATCATTGAGTTTTTTTTCATCTCCGTGTTTGATATCAGTAAGTGAAGGTAAATAATGTGCATGAAATTGATGTGAGTGAGCTACTTCTAGTATTGTTGTTGCTAAAGAATGTGAGTATTTAAATTTCGGATTGTATTCTTTAATTAAACCTGAAAATAGTGCGCAAATATCTTTGTAAGGCTTAAACAATTTATCTTTGTTTTCTATTTCAACATTTTTAGTTAAGTATGATTTTGACCCCTCTTCTATAATTAATTTGTTTAATAATTGTTCATCTAATAGTTGAAGATTATCTTTTTTTTGTGTTGAAGTAGATAACAGTTTTACAATTTTTTTCAATTTTAATTCAATACTTGAAGTATTTTGAAGTGAGTAATTTACTCTAAAGTACATGAGACTCCAATACCAAGCAAGATAGTAAACCAATAATTTATGTTTGTTTTCAAAATAACGATAAACACTGGCTTCTGTTGTGTTAATTTGTGCAGCTAGTTTCTTGAATGTAAAATTTTCAAAACCTAATTGATTAAGAAGTGGTAATGCCTCTTTTACAATTAATCTTCCAAGCTCAGACTCCATTGGGTCTTTTATATAGAGCTTATCGTTTAACTTTATTTTAAGTTCAAACTGCATAATACAAAATAACAAACTTTATAAATATCTAAATTAGATTTAACAATTATTAATAATAGTAATACTATTATAAAAGTTTGTTTTACTTAGATTTGAGAAAAAAACATGACTAGCTTTAAAAAGTTAATAGAACTTTTAAAACCCATTAATAAGCACATCAATCAAATTTATGTGCTAGCCATTTTGCAGGGTGTTTTTTATTTAATGGTTCCACTCGGAATACAAGCTATTGTTACCTATACAATGGCTGGTGAAATGTCATCATCTCTAATTTTATTAAGCTTGTTAACCATATTGTGTGTTGCGTTTATTGGTATTTTTCAATTGTGGCAGGTTAGGATCTCTGAAACTATTCAGCAAAGTTTATTGGTTTATGTTGGAGTTAAGTTTTCGGAGAAATTGCAAAAAATGAATATAACTTTATTTAAAAATGAAAACATCCCAAGTAAAGTAAATTATTTTTTCGATATTCTTTCATTACAAAAAGGATTATCAAAAATATTATTAGATGTAACATTCGCCTTAATAAGTATAATCTTTGGATTATTGATACTTTCCGCTTATAGCGCTGCATTTTTGATTTTTACTTTTACAACAATTGTTGTGTTTTATTTCCTTGTAAAAATATTTGGCAATAGAGCAATGGAAACAAGTTTAAATGAGTCCAGAGCTAAATATCAATTTGTAGATTGGCTTCAAAAAGTTAGTTATGAAATAAAGCATAATAATGAAGCTTATGATAATGAATTTATTTTAAACGGTACTGAAAATAATTTACAACGATATGTAAATAATAAAACATCTCACTTTAAAGTGATGGATATTCAATATCGTAGCATATTAATTTTTAAAGTTCTATTTACTGGTTTGCTTCTAATCATAGGCGTAATTTTTGTTCAAACTGGTATGCTAAACATTGGTCAGTTTGTTGCCTCGGAAATTATTGTGATTTTAATTATTAATTCAGTTGAAAAGTTGGTTTTAAGTTTACGAACAGTTTATGATGTGCTCACTGCAGCTGAAAAAATTGCGCAGTTTTTTGAATTACCCGAAGAAGATAAGTCTAATGTATCAAAGGATAACAGAACATTGTATAAATTTTTAATGGATAAAATATACAATCATCAATACAAAATGCAAACAAAAAGATTGGTGTATGGTATTTTAATCATTGCATTAATTGTTTTGTTTTTGCCTTGGACTCAAACAATAAATGCTTATGGTAAAGTAAGTACTTTAAATCCTGCTCAGCGACCACAAACCATACAGTCAAGAATTTCCGGTAGAATAGAGAAATGGTTTGTGAATGAAGGCGATCAATTAAAGAAAGGTGATACTATTGCTTACATATCAGAGATCAAGGAAGATTATTTTGACCCTAATTTAATTAATAGAACGGAGGATCAAGTCAAATCTAAACAGTCATCAATTAAATCATATGAAGAAAAAGTTAATTCTATTGATAATCAAATAAGCGCAATTAATTCTACGCTAAATTTAAAGATAGAACAACTATTAAATAAAATAAAACAAGGTAAACTAAAAGTTGAAAGTGATAGTATTGATTTTGTAACATCTACTAATAATTATAAAATTTCGGAAGATCAATTTAAGCGATTTGAAGAGTTGCTTCAGAAAGGAGTAATATCCAAAACTGATTTTGAAAATAGAAAAGCAAAACAACAAGAAGCTTTAGCAAAAAAAATTAGTTCAGAGAATAAATGGCGTAATTCTAAAAATGAATTAATAAATAATTTCATTGACTTAAATACTGCCAAGCAGGAGTATAATGAAAAATTAATGAAAGCTGAATCGGATAAATTTTCTACACTTTCCTCATTATACGATGCTGAGATTGGGTTAACGAAAATGCAAAATCAACTCACTAATTATACAATTAGAAATAATTATTATTTTGTTACTGCGCCGCAAGATGGATATGTAACAAAAACCTTTGTATTAGGTGTTGGTGAGATTGTTAAAGAATCCGAAACCTTAATAAGTTTTGTACCCGAGCAAAAAGAATTTTCTGTTGAACTTTATGTTGAGCCTATGGATTTGCCTTTAGTTCATAAAGGAATGGATATTCAATTAACATTTGATGGATGGCCTGCTTTTGTGTTTTCTGGGTGGCCTGGTGTTAGTTTTGGTACTTATCATGCACGTGTCGTATCTGTAGATAAAGTTATATCTGACAATGGTAAATTCAGAGTTTTAGCAATAGAAGAAAAGCATGATTGGCCAATTTCAACGCAGGTTGGTGCTGGCGTTCAAGGGTTGGTGCTCTTAAAATCTGTACCGGTTTTTTATGAAATGTGGCGTAAATTAAATGGGTTTCCTCCTGAATTTTATGAGCAATATGCAATAAATCAAAATGTAAAAAAAGATAAGGATGATAAGAAATCAAAAAAATAAAATCCTACATGCATTTGGTTTTTTAGTTCTTATTTGCAACATTACTATTGCTCAAAATGCAATTAGTTATAACGATTTTGTAAATGCCATCAAGCATAATTTTCCACTTACAAAATATGCTGATAATATTTCTTTACAAGGAACTTATCAGTTAAATGCTGCAAGAGGAAATTATGATCCAACAATTAACGCTTATCACGAAAATAAATTTTATTCCGGAAAAAATTATTTTTCTGTTGCTCATGCAGAATTAAGGCAACCTATATTTACTAATCAATATTTTGTAGCTGGTTGGGATTATGGTCAGGGAAATTTTATTGATCAATCCAATATTACCCCTAATTCCGGAACTCCTTTTGTTGGAGTTGAAGCATCAGTTTTACAAGGCTTATTGTTTGATAAGAGAAGGGCTGATGTTTTAAAGGCTAAAGGATATAAAGAGTATTTGGATGCCGAAAAAAAGCAGCTAATAAACCAATTATTATATGATGCTTCCATTCATTTTACAGATTTTGCATATGCAGAAAAAGAATTACAGTTGTATCAATATTTTATAAAATTGGCTATTGACAGATACAAGGGTTTAATTGATTTAAGTAATGCGGGTGAGCGTCCTGCTGTTGACACTATAGAAGCATCTTTGCTTTTTCAGGGTAGATTATTAGAATACCAGTCAGCTAGTATTGATAATCAAAAGGCCTTAAATAAATTAATGAATTTTTATTGGAAAGAAAATAATGTGCCAATGCCACTCGATACCGCTATGATTATAAAAGACAGTATTGAAGTATATTTTGAGAAAGCTAGACAATTGGTTGTTTTAGAGCTGCAATCAGATTCATTTGCAAACCCTATTATTGAAAAGTACTTAGCCAACCAGAAAATTTTAAAAGTAGATAAGCGATTAAAGGCAGAATTAATTAAGCCGAAACTTGATGTGAAGTATAATTTTTTATCAACTTCTTCTAATCCATATTCAACAGATTATACCATTAATAATTATAAATGGGGTGCAAAGTTTTCTATGCCACTATTTTTTAGGACATCAGTAAATGAATTTAAAATTTCAAATGCCTCTAAGTTGCAGTTTTGAACCATTATAAC